>JAQURX010000004.1 GCA_028715415.1 Candidatus Omnitrophota bacterium
ACAATGGAAATCCTTGCGATATCTTCATCCTGCAAAACATCTCCTGCCCCGATCTCGGAAGCAAGCCTTTTTGCAATCTTAAGAGTTTTAGCGCTATCAGCTTTATTTATAGTAAAAGAAATGTCTGTCTGGCGAAGGTGGCTTACATTCTGGACGATCATATCAACACTAACCCCATTGTCAGCTAGTTCTTTAAATATTTTTGCAGCAGCCCCGGGTTTATCGGGAACATCACAGATAGTAATCTTTGCTTCAGTTTTATTTAATGTTACAGCAGAAACCAAAACATCTTCCATTCTTTTAACCTCCTTAATAATCAACGTCCCGGAATTATGGGAAAATGATGATCTAACATGTATAGGAACATCAAATTTCTTTGCAACCTCAATTGAACGCGCCTGCATTACCTGTGCGCCTAATGACGCCATTTCAAGCATTTCATCATATGTAATGGACTCTATCTTCTTTGCCTTAGGCTCAATCCTTGGGTCTGTAGTATAGATTCCATCCACATCAGTATAAATTTCACATTCATCAGCGTGCAATTCTTTAGCAAGAGCAACGGCAGTCAAATCTGAACCGCCCCGGCCAAGTGTCGTAATATCCTGTCCAAGAGTTACTCCCTGAAAACCCGCAACAATGACAACTTTACCTTTTTTTATCTCTTCTTTAATTTTATCCCCGTTTATTTTTTTAATCCTCGCGCGTGTGTGGCTTGTATCAGTAATAATCCCGACCTGAGAGCCGGTAAAAGAAATCGCCTCAACTCCCAACTTATGGATTGCCATTGCCAAAAGAGCAACAGAAATCTGCTCGCCGGTTGAAAGCAGCATATCCATCTCACGCTCACTTGGCTCTGTGTTAATTTTCGCCGCTAGTTCAATCAATTCATCGGTAGTATCTCCCAACGCAGACACAACCACTACTAAATCATGGCCCTTCTTTTTATAACTAACCACTCTTTTTGCAACATTTTGAATCCTCTCAACATTCGCAACTGATGAACCGCCAAATTTTTGGACAATCAATTTCTTATGCATTAAAAATTCTCCTTACAATCACCCTTCGCTGTGTTTAATAAAATAATCCATTACTTCAGAACCTTTGTCAAAATACAATTCTGATTTCTGTGCTTCTTTTTCGCTATAATTTAAAAAACCCTTTCCGATGATACCGGTCCCGAAAATCCCGAAAAGCACAGGCTCGGGAGTATGTGTTTTTACCACAACGGGAGTTGCATGGTCCGGCATTACCAACACGCGGAAATTTTTTTTATCCTTAAAAGCGTTTAAAACCGTTCCGACGATTAATTGATCAAAACGCTCAATAGCCGTTATCTTCTCTCTTAAATCTCCATTATGCCCTGCTTCATCAGGAGCTTCAACGTGAACAAAAACAAAATCGTCAATTTCTAATGATTTTAACGCAGCCCGCGCTTTACCTGCATAATCAGTATCATAATACCCTGTTGCGCCCGGGACTTTAATCACATTTAACCCTAAGATTTTTCCCAAACCGTTTATCAGGTCAACCGCAGAAATAACGCTCCCGGTCAGGCCGAATTTTTCTTTAAAAGAAGGCAGCAATGGCTTTCTTCCCTGCCCCCAGAGCCAAATCATATTAGCAGGATTCTCTTTTAAATCAATCCTCACTTGGTTGATTTCGTTCTTCTCCAGAATCTTGCGCGATTCTTCCATTAATCTAATCAAAACCTCGCTTCCCGGGCCCGAAGGAAGATTTTTTGAAATACTTTGCCCGGTTATATCATGCGGAGGCCTACATCTTGTCTTTTCAAGCTCCTCTTTAATGCCGTTTTTAACAACCATCAAGTGCCGATAACTGATACCGGGATAGAATTTTATCCTGTCAATCCCAAGATTTTTATCAATAAATTTAATAATAAGGCTTGCCTCTTTGGTGCTGATATGCCCTGCACTGTAATCTACAAGCTTATCATTAGTCGCGGTAATAAGATTACACCTAAATGCCACATCCTCATCTTCAAGATTTACCCCAAGGTTTGCAGCTTCCAATGGGCCGCGCCCAGTGTAATATTTTTTTGGATCATAACCCAATATGGATAAATTAGCAACATCCGAAGCCGGGTTCATTTTTTCAGGAATGGTTTTTGCTCTTCCCAATTGCCCATGCATTGCTATAAAATCCATATTGGGAGTGCGTGCTGCTTCAAGAGGCGTCCGATTGCCAAGCTCTTCAACCGGGTAATCCGCCATCCCATCTCCAACTAAAACTAGATATTTCATTTTATAATAATTAGAATTTTACTTCAGGAACATTTTTCGCTGATTCCTGAGATTTAAAATATTCCGGAATTCCCCCGATTTTGGCAAATCCCGCTATGATATTTCCCGGAAAAGTCCTAATTGTAATATTATAATCTTTTACTGATTCATTATAGCGCATTCTTTCAACGGCAATTCTATTTTCGGTTCCCGCTAATTCATCCATCAACTTCAAAAATGTTTGGTCGGCTTTCAGATTTGGATAATTTTCCACAACTAAAAGCAATTTTGACAATGCATTATCAACTTCGGATGCAGCCTTTATTTTATCCCCCATTGTTTGAGCAGCTGCCCATTGAGAACGGGCATTAGTAACTTCTTCTAAAACAGTTTTTTCATGAGAAGCATAGCCCTTAACACTATTAACTAAATTTGGTATTAAATCATTCCTTCTTTGGAGCTGGCTTTCCACCTGTGCCCATCTGGATTGAATAGTCTCGTGCTTCGCAATAATGCCATTATATACTGAAACAAATACTCCAATGACTAACGCTGCGGCTACTGCTAATGTAATAAAGAAACCTTTCATTTCAAACCTCCATTTTTAAAAACCACCACCTGCTCCACCGCCTCCGCCTCCGCCACCGCCAAAACCGCCGCCACCTCCACCACCACCAAAACCTCCTCCTGAACTCCAGGAACCTCCGGAATACGTGCCTCCGTATGACTGCGGACCCCAGTAGCTGCCTTTCTTTGAAGCTGGTAATTTATTCCAGTAAAAATACCTGAATAACATAGAACAAACATAACCAAGAATTATCAAAATACCTGCAACAGGAGAAAAAGAGAAAAATATAAACGCAAAAAACAGAGTAAAAGGCAAACCAATAAAAATTGGCCAAGGTAAATTCCAAACTGCAAAGAAAACTGGGAGAAAAATATAAAAAAAGAACGGGACAGAATCACTTTGTTTTCTTGCGCCTTTCTTCTCAACACCGGCTAAACTTATCTTAGCTTCATTTGCTATTTCAGTTGCTATAGCATTTACCCCGTAATACAAACCTTCTGAATAGTTTCCGGTTTTAAAATAAGGCACCATATAATTCCGGCCAATTTCTCCGCAAAGCCCGTCAGGCAGGAATCCTTCAACCCCATAGCCTGTTTCAATGCGCCAGCGCCTTTCTTTTATCGCTAAAAGGACCAAGACTCCATTATCTTTTCCCTTTTTTCCCGGTTTCCAACTGTCAAAGATCTGCCTTGCGTATTCCTTTTCATCCAGAGGAGCAATTGAATTAACTGTAACTACCCCGATTTCTGATGATGTCTTCTCTTCTACTTCTTGTATTAAATTCTCTAATTTTGATTTATAAGGCTCGTTAATTACATTCGCGTAGTCATTGACCCAGCCCACAGGCTTTGGAAAATCCTGCGCAAAGGCGAACGCCGGAACAAAAAGAAAAACCAACAGATAAAAGAACTTTCGCATTAAATTTTATCCACGACACTAACTAAATTATCAAGCTCTTTTACAAATTCAATAAACAAAACATCTATTTCAGAAGGCTTAACTTCAATTTTTTTGTTTTTGGCTGATAAAAGGCGCTTCCAAACTTCATCATTAATTAAAAATTCCTTAGCTAAATCATTTATGATTTCATCTTTAGAATAAACCGGGGCCTTTCCTTTTAACCGTAAAAGATTCCTTGCAATATGCAAAGTTGAAGTAAACGACCTGAATAAGAAATCTTTAAGCTCAATATTATTCTTTGCTATCTTAATATATGATTGACGCAAGTTAATTAATTTAGCCTTAAGCTCATGCTCGCACTGAAACCTTAAATTCTTTAGGTCAATGTTTAAATCTTTTAATAAATCCTCCCCGTACAGAACCGCGTAATTCTCTTTCATATCAAGGAATTCTATTGGAAAAACATCCAAAGAAGAAATAATATAGTTTTTATCAAAGAACAAAGCGTTTATCTCGGGATATTTTTTAATTATGATTGCTGACTTTTTTAAATCAAGCAGATCCGCTTTTTTTAAAACGGCTAAAACATTTAGATTTGAATGCCTGTCAACAAACTCTCCGCTTGCTGCGCTTCCATAAAGAATAACGGAAATTAAATCAATTGAATAGATATCACTTAATCCTTTTACAAATTCTCCTAACCTAACTTTTAGCTTAACCGGGAGCTTTAATTCTTCCATAATTTTTTATCTATTGAATTAATTAACTTATCAACCATTTCTGCTTTATTATGTGCAGGGCTTGAAATATTATTCTTCTCCACAATATACGCGCTATAAACGCCTTTATTTTGCGAATTGGCAACCACTAAATCCGCTTTTGTCCGACTGATAAGCATCCGCGCTTCTTTGATAAGCGCCTCTTTTTTAGCACAAGGCTCATATTTAAAACCAACTAAGAACGAAGAAGGGCTTACCTTCTTAACCCTATCAATAATTTTTGGTAGCGGCACTAAATCCAATTTCCAGTATTTTAGGCTTGAACAAACCTTCTTCTTTGAAACTTTTTGTGCCCGATAATCAGAAACCGCTGCCGCGTGAATTACAACATCATATTTGCTTTTTAATTCTTTATTAACCAAATTCAATAACTCGTCAAAATACTTAAAATTAATTACTCTTATTTTTTTATCCACACAACATTTATTTACCGGGCCAAGTAAAAGCGTTACCTTTGCCCCTAAGCCAGCAAACTTTTTAGCTAAGATTAAGCCGGTTTCACCAGTTGAGATGTTGCTTATAACTCTCGTATTATCTATCGGAACCCAGGTTGGGCCTGAGGTGATTAAAATTTTTTTAGTAACCAATTTCTTTTAAAATTGATTTAAGCTGCGGTTTTACAATCTTTGGGGAACTAACGCTTTTTATCGCCCTGTCAGGATCTTTTAAGCCATGCCCAGTCAGGATACAAACAATCTTAGTTGTTTTTGATTTCTTTGCTCCCCTGAAATAACCTTTCTTTACAAGCTTAATTAAACCTGCAACTGAAGAAGCGCTTGCCGGTTCAGCAAAAACGCCTTCTTTTAAGGCCAATAATTGATACGCTTCAAGAATCTCCTTATCGCTGACTTTATCAATCAGTCCGCCTGATTCTTCTTTAGCTTCAACTGCTTGTTTCCAGCTGGCTGGATTTCCAATGCGAATCGCTGTAGCAATCGTTTCAGGATTCTTCACCGGATGACCCAAAACAATCGGAGCAGACCCGGAAGCTTGAAATCCAAGCATCTTTGGGAGGCTTTTTGATTTTTTTGCTGCTTTATATTCTTTATATCCTTTCCAGTATGCAGTAATATTTCCGGCATTTCCAACAGGCATAATTTGAAAATCAGGCGCATCCCCCAGAAAATCACAGATTTCAAAACTACCCGTCTTCTGGCCTTCAATGCGGTATGGATTTAACGAATTAACCAGAGTTATCGGATACTTCGCCGTAATATCCCTGACTAAGTCAAGCGCATCATCAAAATTACCATCAACTGCCAAAACAACTGCTCCATGGATAAGAGCTTGGCTTAATTTTCCTAAAGCAATTGCTCCGCTTGGAATTAATACAATACATTTTATCCCGGCCCTTGCAGCATAAGCAGCAGCAGAAGCTGAAGTGTTGCCCGTTGAGGCACACATTACCGCTTTTGAGCCTTCTTCACAAGCTTTAGAAATTGCCAGAGTCATCCCCCTGTCCTTGAAAGAACCTGTGGGATTTAATCCTTCATACTTTAAATAAACCTCAAATCCCCGGCCAACAAGTTTACTAAAATATTTGGCATAGATTAAAGGCGTATTGCCTTCATTTAATGTAATTACCGGAGTTTTGCTTGAAACCGGCAAATATTCTTTATATTTCTCAATTAGCCCCTGATATCTATTTTCTCTCATAGGAATTCTTCAATCCTGATTGCTATTGGTTTCTCGTTTATAACATCAAGCCTGCTGATAGCATCCAAAGACTGGCGCAAATTCTTTTCCTTGGCATCATGCACAACCATTACAATAGGAACAACCTGCGACCTGCTTCTTTCTTTTTGAGAAACAGAAGCAATGCTAATTCCATATTTTGCCAAAATCCCCGAAATCTTTGCCAACACTCCCGGTTTATCCACTGCCTGAAAACGGATATAATACCGGCTGACAAAATCGTCAATCTTACTTAAGCCCGAAATTGATTTATCTGCAATTATGTTTAAAGTTGGCTTAAATAGCCCGGCTTTAATATCCTGGGTCAAATCAACGATATCAGAGACAACAGCTGACGCAGCGGATAACTGCCCTGCTCCGGGCCCGTAAAAAAGCAAATCTCCTGCTAAATCGCTTGAAACATGGATTGCATTAAATACTCCGCTAACTGAAGCCAATAAATGAGACTCAGGAATTAATGTCGGATGAACCCTTACTTCCAAATTATCGTTTTCTTTTTTAGCAATTGCCAGAAGCTTTATTTCAAAACCTAATTCTTTGGCATAATTAATATCCGCTAAAGAGACTCTTTCAATCCCTTCAACAAAAACATCATCAAGCGGAATAAATTTACCAAAACATAGATAGGTCAATAAAACCAGCTTATGAGCGGAATCCATGCCTTCAATATCCAAAGAAGGATTTTGCTCGGCATAACCAAGCTTCTTGGCTTGGGCAAGCGCGTCCCCAAATGAACAGTTTTTCTCCGACATCTGCGACAGCACAAAGTTTGAGGTTCCATTTAAAATCCCAAAAATGCTTGCAAATTTGTTTGCAACCAAGCCTTCCCGCAAAGATTTAACGATAGGAATACCCGCTCCAACAGAAGCCTCAAAATAAATATTCTTTCCGCGGTCTTTTGCCTCAGCCAATAAACCATGCCCATCTTTTGCAAGCAAAGCTTTGTTTGCGGTAACAACATGCTTTCCTTTTTTCAAAGCCTCAAGGATAAATTCTTTCGCAGGATGCTCTCCTCCAATTAATTCCACCAGTATGTCAATTTGAGGGTCATCAATAATATCTTTTGCGTCTTTAGTTAATAACTGCTTATCGATATTTACATTTCTTTTACTAGAGAGGTCTTTATCGCAGATTTTCTTAATATTAATCTCTAAACCAATCTTCTCCGATAAAAAAGATTTTCTTTCCCTTAAGATCTTAACAACCCCTGAGCCGACATTTCCAAACCCGATCAGCCCTATATTAATACTGCGCATAATTTATCCTTTCTTTAAATAATAATCCACTGTCTCATTTAAAGCTTTTCTGTGCCTTTCATCAACTGCCAAAAATGTCAATCTTGTATCATAAATTAAATTTTTTGTAATTTCTTTTGATTCTATAACTTTCCCGATAAGCATTATCGGATTTGGGTCAAACGGCAACCTGATTTCTAAAGCAAGGTTAGTCCCAGGGTCAAGCTGCCTATTAGTAGTAAGAAGCATACCGCCAAGGCTGACATTCTTTGTCTGAGTTAAATCAGTGTTATCCATTTCCTCAAGAATTCTATAAGAAACTATAAACCGACCTGAAACACGCGGATTTCTACGCCTCTCTGGTCCACCATAAGCCATTTTGACCTCCTCAAAGTTTACGCAACTTATTTATAACTATAACGCATTATGTCATTCCCGCGAAAGCGGGAATCTACGCTTTTGTTTCTCCTTGCTCGCTTTGCTCGCAAGGATTTAATTCGCACAGCAACTTATGTTCACTTCGTTCCATAAGTTGCGTGCTCATTAAAATCGGGGCGACAGGACTTGCCCCGCTAAATCTCTACAAATACATGAAGCGGGACTGCGTCAACAGTCTGATACCCGTTAAAACATCGGGGCGACAGGACTTGAACCTGTGACCTCTTGAACCCCATTCAAGTGCTCTAGCCAAACTGAGCCACGCCCCGTAAATCTACTCTTCCTTCTTTTCTCTTGTCATTAAATCTTTTAATGCCTTAAGAGCAGATTTATTTTTATAAAGAACATAATAAATTTCCCTGGTTATAGGCATATCTACCTTATACTTTAAACTTAAAGCATAAGCTGATTTCGCAGTTGGAACACCTTCAGCAACCATCTGCATATGAGATTGTATCTGCTTAATGGTTTTGCCTTTGCCTACTTCCTCTCCTACAAATCTATTCCTGCTATACGAACTAACACAAGTAGTAACTAAATCACCTAATCCGGTTATCCCGCTAAAGGTAGCAATCTTAGCGCCCATTGCTGCCCCAAGGCGGGCAATTTCCGATAATCCTCTGGCAAGAAGCGCAGCTTTAGCGTTTGAGCCGAATCCCAACCCATCAGATATCCCGCAGGCAATTGCTATAACATTTTTAAGGCTTCCGCCTAATTCAACGCCTGTAACATCATCGCTTGTATAAATCCTAAAGCGGGGCGTCATAAATACTCCTTGCAGGAATTTTCTTGTCTTCTCGCAAGAAGAAGCGATAACTGAAACAGCGGGCAAACCCTTAGCAATTTCATGGGCGATAGTTGGCCCGGAAAGAACCGCTAATTTAACATTCCCAAGCTCTTCATGAATAACCTGAGACATTGTTTTGAGTGTCTCAATTTCAATTCCCTTGCTTACGCTTAAGAATACTGTATCGCGATCAAACCCAGCATTGCTAATTTTTCTTACAACTTCCCTCATATGCTGGGACGGCGATGCTAATACAATTAATTTTCGCCCTTTCAAAGCTTCACTTAAATCATTAGTAATCTTGATGCCTTTAGGAATCTTAATCCCCGGGAGAAATTTCTTATTCTCCCTATGTCTATTCATATACGAAACATTATCAGCAAAGACTCCCCACAAACAAACATTATTATTCTTCTTGCTCAACAAAATAGCAAGAGTTGTCCCCCAGCCACCATCTCCTATAACACAAACATTAAAGCTCGGCATATTAACTTTCAGCATTCTCCGGCATAAAATGGACTTTTGGATAGATATTTGTCAGGTTTTTTTCTTCCCTAGTCAAAAATTTAATACCCACTTCAAAAGTTTCACTACTAAGAGGCTTAGTTCTTACAACCTTTCCTACAATACCGTTTTGATAAATAAAAACATTCTTTTCTAATTCTTCACAAATAACCAAAGTTGCCCTGTCAAAACTTAACCAGAGAATTTCCCCCTCCGAAACATTCTCTTTTATTTTACAAAGAAGCCCGTTTTGGCTTACGTTTATAGTATATCCACTAAATAATTTTGATACCGTTTCTTGCTTACATACTTTATAATTAACAGGAGATGTATGCTCCAACCTTAAAAACTGCCTTCGTTCAGGCCCATGATAAGCTTCTTTCATATATAATAACCCTTAGTTCCTTTCCGATTATTTAGTTAAAGCTATTTTTTGAAGCGCCAAGGGCGCTTGTTTATTCGTCCTTAGTTTTGCCAAATCCCACGCATAATCATAAAGATGCAAACCCTTGCTTACTGCCACAATCTCTCCATCCTCAACTCCAATTTCTTCCGCCATATATTGTTTTACTAATTGCAGCCCGCCAAGATTAGAAGGAAAACCTCCCCAGAGGTCCCATGAACGGAAATATAGGATAAAATGGAGCTTCCCGTAGCGAACCCTCGTATCAATTATCCTAAGGCAAGGAGGGTCGTTTAATTTTATATCAGAGGGCATGCCAATCTCCATCGTCGCTTGGTTTGTGCCAAACCCCTGAGACTTATAAATCTTAATCACCTCTTCAACCTGATTGACATTAAGTGGCATTTCTTTAGTTAATTCCTTGCCATCAAGGTCCTGTTTAAATTTAACCTTCGGGTCAACAAGCCTTTCTCCGTATGTGTAATCTTCTGTCTCCGTTTTTGCTCCGGTAAGAAGATAGCTTAGATAACCTTGGATATAATCCATATCGGTAGGAGCGGGGATACTCATCCCTTCCGGGATTATAGGAATAATCTGATGGGAAGGTTTTTTAACTCTAATAGTTACAAAATCAAACTCAAGGCGCTTCTGGCCTTCATAACTTCCACGGGTAATTGTATATACATGCCCATTATCCAATATCTCAGATAAACACTGGAACCATGCATCATCCAAATCAAAAGCATCAATATATACCGGTTTTAAAGATTGCTCATTCATAGTTTCCTTATTTTTTTTCTTTCGCAGTTTTAACAAATAACCTGAAATTGCTCATAATCTGTGAAATGGGCATATTTTTTCCGATGTATCCAGAACAGCCAAACTCCCAAGACTTGGCAATCAAATCTTCATCGTAGCCAAATCCGGTAATCATGATTACTATTAATTCTGGCTTTATTTCTTTGAGCTTCTTTAAAACATCCAACCCGCTCATATCAAGAAGCTTGATATCAAGAAGGACAATGTCAAAAAGCTCTGTATTGATTATATCAATTGCGTCTTTCCCGCTAGAAACAGACTTAACAGTGCAATCTTCTTTTTTAAGCAAATCGGTGAACAATTCCCTCACAGGAGCTTCGTCATCAACCACTAATACATGATAAGGCATATAAACCCCCTTTTTTCCTTAAACAAACGGTAATTTAATGATAAAAGTTGTCCCTTTTCCCGGCTGGCTTTCTACATCAATTGAGCCATTATGATTCTTTACAATATTATAGCATATGGAAAGCCCAAGCCCAGTTCCTTCTTTTTTTGTGGAAAAAAACGGCATGAATAGATTTTTCAAGTTATCCTGAGAAATTCCGCTGCCGGTATCACTTATATTAATCTGAGCAAAGAGATTTTGGAAATTAGATGTGGTTATGCTCAAAGTCCCGCTTTCCGACATTGACTGCATAGCGTTAATGAATAAATTGACAAAAACCTCCTGCAGCTGATTAAGATCCCCCCTGACAGGCGGAAGGTCTTTCCCGAAATGTTTTTCAATAGAAATCTTTCCACGCTGTATCTTATGATAAGAAACTAACGGTAAGACGCTTTCAATAATTTCATTTACATCCAGAGTCTCAAGTTTAGGGGGTGTTTTGCGCGCAAACCTCAAAAGGCGTTCAACTAACTTTCTAATCCTTTCGGCCTGCTCGCTGATAGAATTAAGTTCTTTTTTTAAAGACTGTGAAATCCTTTTACGTGACAATAAAAGATCAACCTTACCGGAAATTACAAATAAAGGGTTATTTATCTCATGCCCCATACCAGCGGCAAGCTGGCCGATTGCAGCAAGTTTTTCAGACTGAAAAATCTGGTATTCTAACTTTTTCTTTTCTGTAATATCCTTAGCGATAAAAATATACCCCATCTGATTCCCATCGCTATCCAAGAATTGGCTGACAGTCAAGATAACAGGAAAAAGCTGGCCGTCTTTCTTTATCAAATCAATTTCTGTCTCATACTGCCCGCTTTTCCTAACCTGCTCCAAAATCAAAGGCAGCTTACCCGTGATGTCATCCGCGGCATGCAAGAGGCTAACATGTTTAAAGACGATTTTATTCTTATCCCAGCCAAACATAAGTTCTGAACCCATGCCAAAATAAGTAATATTACCGTCTAAATTAACTACATACAAAGCATATTCTTTTATGCTTGAAAGAATATTCTTAAGCGTATCGTCTATCTTTTTAAAGGCTGCTTCTCTTCTTATTAATTCAGTCCGGTCATAACCGATAAGAAGCACGCCTTCTAATTCATTCCTGTCTCCAAGTATTGGGCTAATGCTCCATAGAAAATGTTTCTCTTTCTTATCTCTTCCGGTAATGACATCTTCAAAGTCATTAGACCTCTTATATTTGATAGAATCATCCATCATGGCTAAAAACATTTGTTGTTTTATAAGATTGCCGTCATCGCCATATAATGCCTTTAGCCAATAAATCCCAAGGATATCTTTTCTTTTCTTACCGATAAATTCTTCGATATTCTTATTGCAAAGAACAATATTACCTAGTGAATTTAAATAAAGCAGATAAACATTCGCGTTGTCAATTATTTTATGGATTATCTTGTCTGTGTCTTGATTGTAAGGAGTCATTTATTAATTTAAGAGCGGGAGAAGGGAATCGAACCCTCATATATAGCTTGGAAGGCTATTGTTCTGCCATTGAACTACTCCCGCATGGTGGACAGGAGAGGATTCGGACCTCTGAAGCACAAGTGCAGCAGATTTACAGTCTGCCCCCTTTGGCCACTTGGGTACCTGTCCATGATTTCATTTAACTTTAAGCCGGCGAGAGGAATCGAACCCCCGACCCGCTGTTTACAAAACAGCTGCTCTACCAACTGAGCTACGCCGGCGTTAATTACACCTCTTGATTGCCTCTGGGATTTTAGCAATAATGTCCGATGCAATCAAGGAAATTTGTGTTTTTTTCAAAGCAGCAAGGTCGCCTGCAACGCCATGCAAATAAACTCCGTATTTAGCAGCCTCAAAACCAGTTAAACCTTGTCCCAAAAAAGCCCCGATTATCCCACTTAAAACATCTCCACTGCCTGCAGTAGCCATTCCCGGGTTACCGGTTGTGTTTAAAAAAGTTTTTCCTTTTGAATCCGCTACTATCGTCTTGTGGCCCTTGAGGACAACTATGCAATTATAATCTTTTGCTAATTCCTTAGCAAGCTTTTTTCTATTTTTCTGCACGTCGGAAACTTCAATTCCCAAAAGCCTTGCCATTTCCCCGGGATGAGGAGTAAGTATTTTTGTCCCCTGGAAAACATCAAGATTTCCGACAAGGGCGTTTAAGCCGTCTGCATCAATAACCGTAGGCTTTTTTATCGTATAAACAATCTTGCGTGCGAGCTGCAAAGTTTGGTTATCTTGAGAAAGGCCCGGCCCAAGCACTAAAACATCGGCCTTAACCATAAAATCTTTTATCAAACTAAAAGCTTTTATCCCCAGGCTTACCTGTTTTGTTTCAGGTAAAGGCAAGGTCATTACTTCTTTAGGCTTAATTTTAATTATCGGATTATTTAAGCTTTTAGGAATCCCTAATGTAACTAACCCTGCTCCGCTGCGTATCGCTGCTTCGGAACATAATACTGCCGCCCCGGAATACCGCGAGCTTCCCGCCAAGATAAAAATATGGCCAAAATTGCTTTTGTTGGAATCAGGCTTTCTTCGTAACAACTGCGTTGGCAACCGCATAATTTTTTACGTGTGAAATAGACAAAAGAACTAAAAGTTTATCAGCCCTGCCGTTTAGGATTTTACAAACAGGCTTGCCTTGTTTATCATTAATAATTTCTACGTCTTTCCAGTTTAAGTTCGGGTCCCCCACTGCTTTAAACACAGCCTCTTTTGCGGCGAACCTTCCGGCAAGATGCTGATAAAACGAACCGCGAGTCTTAGCATTTTCTAACTCATTCTTAGTGAAAACGCGTTCCAGGAATGACTTTCCCCATTTCTCAACCACTTTTCTCAAACGCTGGACTTCGGTTATATCTACACCTGTTCCTAAAATCATATTTAATTAAACGCGAACTTCATCTCTTTTACCGCCCGGTCCAAGCCAACAAAAACCGCACGGCAAATTATTGAATATCCGATATTCAATTCTTCAATTTGTTTGATTTTCGCTATTTCTTTTACATTGTTATAATCCAAGCCATGCCCGGCAAAAACATTCAGCCCGCATTTACTTGCAAATATTGACGCCTTTTTAATCTCTTTGTAATATTTAACCTGCTCTTTTTTATTTTTAGCATCAGCATACTTTCCGGTATGCAATTCTATCATCTTGACTCCGGATTTCTTTGCAGCATCAATCTGCCTTAACTCAGGGTCAATAAACAAACTAACATCTATTCCGCAAGACTGTAATTTTTTAACTGCTGATTTTACTTTCTCAAAGTTAGATACAACATCCAACCCGCCCTCAGTAGTCAACTCCTGCCTCTTCTCCGGGACAAGAGTTGCCTGGTCAGGGCTAACTCTACAAGCAATTTCTACAATTTCCTTTGCAATAGACATTTCTAAATTCAATCTTGATCTGACTGTCTTTCTTAGGACAAAAACATCATTATCATTTATATGCCTGCGGTCTTCTCTTAAATGAACCACAATACTATCAGCCCCTGCTGCTTCACAGATTCTTGCGGCAATAACAGGATCCGGCACATCACCTTTTCTTGCCTCCCTTAATGTTGCAACGTGGTCTATATTTACTCCTAATAACGGCATAATATTTATATTAATAGTTAAACCTGCCGATTTCATCCCTCACAAAAATCCAAAGAATGACTGCCAGAATCAATGCAACAATCTTTAGCCAAGGGTGATAAACAAACCAATGTTTAATCCGATATACAATCGTAACTTTTTCTTTAGGCATCTTTATCCACAAGTTTCATTGTTTCTTTTATTTTCGTTAGCAATTCTTCTCTACCTAAATCTTTGTAAAGCCTGCCCTTGTAAACAAAAGAAAAATCCTGTCTCTCCTCAGAAACAACAATAATAAGAGCGTCAGTCTCTTCGCTTAGGCCTAAAGCCGCCCTATGCCTTGTGCCATATATACGGCTCAAATCTTGATTCTGCGTAAGCGGGAAAAGGCACCCTGCTGCCGCAATCCTTCCATGCTGAATAATCAATCCTCCATCGTGCAACGGGTTATTCGGAGTAAAAATTGCCTCTATCAATTCAGCACTCACATGGCCATCAATAACAGCGCCACTTTCCACATAAATGGAAAGCGGGTCCTTTTTCTCAATAGCAATTAATGCCCCAAACTTATTATCCGCAAGCCTAATAACACAACTGGCAATTTCTTTTAAAACAACGTCTAACTCTTCTCCTCTAATTGAAGCGCCGAAAAAATGCCTTTGTCCTAAACGGGCTAACCCATGCCTAATCTCTGGATGGAAAATTATTAAAATCGCAATGACTGAAATACCAAATAATTTAGTTAATAACCAATCGAGAGTCTGCAGGCCGAATTTTTCAAATATAAAAAATGCCAATAAAAGAACAATTATCCCACGCAAGACCTGAACCGCGCGGGTTCCTTCAAAAAAAAGCATAATATGGTAAATCACCAACCAGAGTATCGCAATCTCAACTACCGGCTTCCAGTATAAAATAAACATGTCTACTATCATATTTTATCTTAGCTTCGCAGCTCCATTTACAGCATCTGATATTCTTAACGCTTGTTTTACTTCTTTAACATCATGGACCCTGACAAGGCTTGCTCCATTAGCTGCAGCAAGGACACAACTAGACACGGTCCCAAAAACTCTTTCCTTTGGAGGCGCATCCAACATCTTACCGATAAAAGATTTTCGGGAAGTCCCAACAAGAATCGGGAATCCCAACACTTTAAACTCTCTAAGATTCTTCAACAATTCCAAATTATGCCCTATAGTTTTACCAAACCCAATTCCCGGATCAATAATAATTTTATCTTTTTCAATACCATCTCTGATTGACTCAACTACAGATTGCTCCAAGTATTGAATTATATCGGTAATCAAACAGTCATAATTCGGGTTGCGTTGCATATTAGCGGGCCTACCCTTCATATGCATAATCACAACACCTGCTTTATATTTTGCTGCCAATTTTCGCATACGGGAATCGCGCATCCCGGAGATATCATTAACCATGCTTGCACCACTTTCTAAAGCAGCTCTGGCGACTTCCGGCTTAGAAGTATCTATTGATACCGGAATATTGACTTTCTTAACTAATTCTTTTACAACAGGGATCGTCCTTGAAATTTCCTCCTTAGCGGAAACAGGCTTTGCTTTTGGCCGGCTTGACTCTCCTCCGACATCAAGCACATCAGCTCCGTCATCTGCTAATTTTTGTGCATAGCGCACTATAGAATCTTTAGAAAGATTAAGGAGCCCATCACCGCTAAAAGAATCAGGCGTAATGTTTAAAATTCCCATGATATGAGTTCTCTTACTCAAGTCAAGTTTATGCTTACCCAGATTCAGGATGAATTTTTCTTTTTGATAGTTAGCCAAAGCTTCCGCTAAATCTTCGGAAATCTTCTTTAGGCCAAAGGGTTGCAATTTAAGCTTTTGAACCAAATTATTGTATTGGGAAAAATTTCCCATAAGCAGGCATCCGGTTTCTTTTGTTTTCCCAGTCAATGCTCCCCTTGCAATAGCAGTATCTCCCCCTAAAGAAAGCATTTCTTGTTTAAGTATGTTTGCTGCGATATTTGAAACAGAATTGATTTTTACCAGGTATGGCTGTGCTTTTGGAAGCATAATTTTAATGCCATAAGGATCCACGCAAATATCTTCCATGCAACGCAATAAACTTTCCCTATTTAAATACTGAAGGATCTGGATCATCTGATAATTATCTTAAACAAGGTCCTGTTTCTCAATGCCTAACAACTTCTTAACCTCTTCGCCGTTTAATACTTCTTTTTCAAGCAAAGCATTTGAAAGAATCTTTAATTTATCGTTATTCGCCAATAAAATTTCTTTGGATTTTACATAAGAGTCATCTACTATCTTTTTAACTTCCTCATCAATGAGCCGCGCTGTATCGTCGCTGTAATTCCTTTCTTCCATAAGGTCGCGCCCTAAGAAAACCAAACCTTCTCTTTTGCCTAATGTCATGTGGCCTAACTTTTCAGACATCCCGAACTGAGTTACCATGCGCCGGGCCATTTGCGTTGCCATCTCTAAATCGTTCTGGGCTCCGGTAGTAACTTCACTTAAGTTTATTTCTTCTGAAGCACGGCCCCCTAACATCATAGTAATTTCGGCCATTAACTCTCTCTTGGTCCAATAATGCCTATCCTCCAGAGGAGGGGTAAAAGTATACCCTCCAGCAAGGCCTCTTGGGATAATAGAAACTTTTTTAAGAGGATTTACTTCGGGCAGCAAAAGAGATAACAAAGCATGCCCTGATTCGTGAAGAGAGGTGATTTCTTTCTCTTTCTTAGACATAATGTGGCTCTTTTTTTCCGGACCCATCAAGACTCTTTCAACAGACTTCTCAAATTCTATAATCTCTACAGAATCCTTATTGTGCCTTGCCGCAAGAAGGGCGGCTTCATTACAAAGATTAGCCAAATCAGCACCGGAAAAGCCCGGTGTCTGAGCAGCTATTGACCTTAAATCTACAGTAGGCCCAAGCTTGATTTTCCTAGTATGAACCTTGAGGATTTCTTCTCTTCCTTTTATATCAGGCAGGTTTACAATGATATTACGGTCAAATCTTCCCGGCCTAAGCAATGCCGGATCTAATGTGTCAGGGCGATTTGTTGCTGCGATAAGTATTAAACCTTGCTGTGCATCAAACCCATCCATCTCAACCAAAAGTGCATTCAAAGTCTGTTCGCGCTCATCATGGCCGCCGCCAATACCGGAAAAACGAAGCCTTCCAACTGCATCAATTTCATCAATAAAAATAATTGCCCCTTTACCGGAAACTTTTCCAGCACGCCTTCCTTGTTCAAATAAATCTCTCACCCTGCTTGCGCCAACTCCCACAAACATCTCCACAAAATCAGAACCAGAGATACTAAAGAATGGGACGCCTGCTTCACCGGCGACTGCTCGGGCAATTAAAGTTTTTCCACAGCCGGGAGGCCCAACCAACAAAACTCCTTTAGGAATTTTTCCGCCCAAACGCTGAAATTTCTTAGGGTCTTTTAAAAACTCAATGACTTCCTTGAGTTCCTCTTTTGCCTCATCAACTCCCGCAACATCGTTAAAAGTAGCTTTTTCAGTCTCGCCTTGTATTTTCGGCCTGACTTTCCCAAAACTTAAAATCCTGCTTCCAAGCTGTTCGCCACGGGCAGCCATCATCCACCAGAAAAATATCAAGAGCAAAATTGGCCCTAAATTAAATAACAAACTCATCCAGAAAGTCCGTGGAGGTTTAACTTCAAAACTCTTCAGGTTCTGACGCATTAAACTCAGTAAATCTTTATCATCATTTGGAATATGTAAAAAGAATTTCTGTGAACTTGTAAATTCGCCCTGAAGTATAGTCTCAGTCATAGTTACGGACTTAATCTTGGAAGGATCGTTTTTTAAGGTATCATAAAAAGCACTATAGCTAATCTCCTTAGGAATTTCTGAAACCGGGACATTAATAAAACGCATCAACAAGAAGAAAAGCAAGATAGGCAATATCCAATTGAAAGGAAGCTTTTTGAGGAATTTATTATTCTTAAACTTAGAATGATTTTTTGTCATATTTTCCTTTAGTTTTTTGTTTATTTTATCGGTTTTTAGAACGTAATTGAGATTTTTATTATATACTTAACTATTACTAAAATCAAGTATTTATTAGCGATTTTTTAGATAAAACTGGAGGGAATTCCTCTTCTTAGCTACTGAAACGCCTTTTGGAAGGTCAACTATAGAATTTAATGGCCTGTTCAAAATCAAATCCTCTATTTCTTTAATATGGCCGAATGTAATTCTGCGGGTATCCCCTTTAATTTGCGCAATTGCATTACGTAAAACAAGCCTTTGCAAGGCTGGATGGAGCCTAAGGAACTTTCTTAATTGAATATTCCCGTTTAACACCTTCATCTTCTTCTTGGCAGAAAAACTTAAATAATCATAGTCTAAAGAAACGCTCTGAGCTAAACTTGCAAGCACATCTTTAATATTTTTATTGTAATATTTCTTTAATAAAACCAAAAGCTTATTCCTGATTTTATTCCTGAAATAAATATCCTCAAAATTAGTCTCGTCAATCCGTGCCTTAATCCTTCTTTTCTTTAAGAAAGACTCAATATCTTTACGCTTCACCTCAATAAGAGGCCGGACTATTGAAAAGCCATAAATTTCCCGCTTGGCTGATATGCCTCCCAACCCATACAAACCGGTCCCTCTTAAAATACGCATAAGCACTGTTTCCGCCTGATCGTCCAAATTATGTCCTAATGCAATTTTACGGGCTTTGATTTTCTTTGCAACTTTAAATAAAAAATCCAAACGGGAATTCCTGGCATTTTCTTCAATTGAGCCACTTTTAAGGATATCCTTGCTTTTTGCCTTTGTTATGGTTACCGGGATGTTTAAATCCTCGGCAATATTCCTCACAAAATCCGCATCCTTAGAAGAATTTTTTCTTAAATTATGGTCAAAATGAGCAATATGCAAACTTAAGCCAAATTCATTCTTTAGTTTGTTTAAGATTAAAAGCAAAGTTAGAGAATCAGGCCCCCCGGAAACTCCAATTAATACCTTGTCTTTTTTTGCAAAAAGGCCATATCTTCTGATCGTGTTTTTTACTTGGTCTATAATCATTTATTATCAGATTCCAGTGTTAATACGCGAATGCTTAATTTCCGGCTTGGTAGATTCTGAATGCTTAGAAAATGCCCCTTTTTTCTTTTTGCAGTGGTGCAGATCACAAGCCTGTTTTTTGCTTGGTCCAAATGCTTTTCTACCTTTAGACATACATTCTCCTTTCTGATTTGATACTTTTATGATTTTACCACACACAGAAGATGTTTAACACTAATTTCTGCTAATAAATTTACTAACTTTTTAATTTTGTTAGTGATATAATACTCCTACAAGGAGGTAACATGAAAATACTTTTTATTTTAATAATATTTCTTTCAATCTTTCCTTTTATCAGCTCTGCAGAAATTATTATTAATACAACCAGCCCCACAGATGATCCAAGCGTAAACAGTAGCTTCTCTGATTTAGTCTACCGTGATTATTCTACGGGCCAAAGGATTGCTTTTGATAAACTAGTATTAATCAAAAACCTAAAAGACAAAACTTATCTTTTAGGTTTTATTGTTGACGAGAGCTCAAAATTCACAATAAAATCGGTTGAAGCAAAATTTCCAACCACAACTTACCAATTAGCATTCTTGGGAAATTCTTTTGAAAATGCGATTAAAGGCGATACCATAACTAGTAAGGCTGGTTTTGATTTTACCGCAGCAACTTCAACACTTCTTCTTTCAGACAACCTTAAATTGACTTTAAAAACCAAAGAAGCTGGAAATCTTACCTTTATTTTACCTAAAGATATACTCCTGGAATGGAAAAACTTAGTTAGAGATTATTAAATAAAAATAAATAAAAGGGACGGTTCTATTTTATTCAAAGAATTAGGATTAAAAAATAGAACCGTCCCTTTTATTTCCAAGACCAGACTTAAACAATCATACGCCACTATCTATTGAGAATTAGTGGCGGCGACTGGATTTAAACCAGTGACAAATCGGGTATGAGCCGACTACTCTATCAGGCTGAGTTACGCCGCCAAATCTATAAAAATAACTTAATTATCTTCTTTCCTTGAAATTTTTGAGCTTACGTTGATATCTATTCAACCCTAGCTTCAAAAATTATCAAGGATAAATTCGCACAATAAGTTATGTCGCAAAACTTTAATTTAAGGCTCCATAACTTATGTGCTCATTTAAGTTACGCCGCCAAAAAAATTACTTATTCCTCTTCTTGTCGTTACTGCAGAAACAATCGAAATGAATTCCCGCTATTAACTGGGATTATAAAGTTTAACACAAAAACCGTAAAATACAAGAAGACTCTTTTAAGAAGAATAAAACTTGAACAATAACAAAAATAACCCAATCAAAGCTCTAATGACTCTAAACGTCTGATAAGATGCCTTCTTGTCCTTACATAGGAATAAAGAAAATAAGCCGTCGAAAAAAAGCCATAACCCAATCAGTTTTAGCGCTATATTCACAGCTTCCTCTCCTCTTTTTTCTGTTCCGAACTCTTGAGACTAATAATCTTAATATCTCCATGGATAGTCTCAGATACCGGCCTTGATAAATTAAGCATATCATTAGTTACATCTACAATCCGTTTGCAATTATTTTTTACTTGCTCAATTCTTTCTTTAGCAGCAGGAGATAAACCGCTTTTCTCAAAATCATCTTTTAAGAGTTCAAGATTCCCCTGAATGATAAACAGCGGATTACTGATTTCATGGCTCAAAGTAAGAACAGTTTCCGTAACTGCAGCAAGTTTGTTCTTTTTTATTAATTCATCCTGCAAAACTATAATCTTGTGGTTATAATCAAAAAGGCTATTGATTAGATTTTGCAGGCTTTCCCTGCCAGTAACTACCCCCATAAGGAAAACAGTTGTAGCTGTAAGTATAATACCCCAAACGTCGGTAGTAAACTTTTCAAAAGTACCGATTTTATTAATAAGAAGATACAAGAAAACCAGAAAGGGTATTACCCCTATAAGGCAAATTGTATTAGCATAATCCCTACCAGTCCTTTTTTTTAATTGGATTACTTCCATGGCGGCTCCTTATTTTATTATTTTCCGGATAAAAATAATATAACCTATAGCTATGGCGTTTAGGCAAGCAAGCACCACAACACCTGCAGCTATATCTTTTACCAATTTAATTTTAATATGGAACTTTTCTGTAATGGTATCCATTAGAAGCTCAATTGCAGTATTAAATATCTCCGCCATAAAAACAAGCGTTATAGTTATACAAAGAGCTATCAATTCAATCCCCTTAAGTTTAAAATAAATCCCTGCTAAAAAAGCCAGGATTCCGAAAATAAAAATTAACCGCATATTGTGATGGTATAAAAATAAATAAATAATGCCTTGCAAAGCAATTCTTAAACTTGTAAAGAAACCCTTTACCTTAAAAACATTCCTAAAGAAACTGTCCTTAGCCATACTTAACGCCTCCTATAGGCTTCAAGAAAAGAGTCGCAATAAATATTTTTATTAAGCAACAGCTCCGCCGTGATTACCGAATCCATCAATTCTTTGTCAAGAGGATCTAAAATTGCCGCGTCTAACCCGGAAGCAACTGCCATAGTCAAAAAAGTCCGATTAATAAGATTCCTTGCAATCGTACCCTGTGAAACATTGCTCAATCCAATAATAGTTTTAGGGCTTGGGTCAGAAATAATCTTAAATTCGTGGATTGAATCTAAAATATCCTTCATCTGGGCTTGAGCGACGTTAACCGGCATAACTATAGGGTCAATATACAGGTCCTCGATAGGAAAACCCTTATCTGAACAAGTTGCGACAATAGTAGCTGCCAACTCAAGGCGCTGATCCTTGTTTTGAGGAATCCCTTTTGAGCTTATAGTTAAACCAATAAGTTTAGCATTATACTTTTTCGCAAGGGGAATCAAAACTTCCATTTTTTCAATATCTGCAGTTGTAGAATTAATTATAACTTTGTTCTTCGCAATTCTTAAACCAGCTTCTATAACAAGAGGCTTGCTTGAATCTAAACAAAGCGGTTTATCAGTTACTTCTTGAATAACTTCAACGAGCCAAGGCAAATCCTGAACCGGCTGTTTTGAGGCAGGGCCGCAATTAATATCCAAAACATCGCTGCCTGAATTAACCTGATCCAAGGCACATTTTTGTATAACTGATTTATCTTTTTCTTTTATCGCCTTTGCGATATTTTGATACATCCCGTTAATTAATTCCCCGATAATAAGCATACAGCTACCTCTTTGTATTTATGAATAAATTATCCAAATACATATTAACTTTTTCAATTGCTTTAGGATGGCGCATAACTAAAATATCTGCCCCAGCCTGGATAAGAGCGGTGGCAGTAATAATTTCCCAAGCGATTCCCCGTTCTGACTCCATCCCCCAAGAAGGGAATTCCGCATGGCTGACCTTAGCTTCTTTAGCTCTCCATGATTCTTGGGCAACGAAACAAATAAATGGGTTAGCAACAGTTTTATCTCCTGACAAAGCCGCAAGGCGGGCTCTTTCCATTATTGAATACGCGTATTCTAAACCATAACCCAATGCCCCTATCGTCGGATTAATCACAATCCGGTCCAGTGGCAAACCCATGTCGGAAATAAGGATATTTAATTGCTTGGCAATATTAATATCAATGGGAGACTCTGCTATAATACTATGCCCATCAGCTAATACGCTTGCGGCAATCGTTTTATAATTATCCTGCACAGCAGAACCAATTAAGCATTTCTCTCCCTTTGCCGCTTCAGAACAAGCCGGTAAAATGATATTATCCTTGGCATCATCTCCGCAGCCTAAAATAATCAGAGGAACCCCGACTTTTTTTAATAGGCTGGAAATCAATTTTGCTTCCGAATCAGCCGGCTTATTTCCAAAATCAGGATGCGCTGCCTGCAACCTAACGCATAGCGCCTTAGCTTTATACTCTTTAACACATTTATCAGCCCAGGCTAAAGGGTCAGAAAATACATCTTTATAGGGCTTTACTAATTCATCCGGCCAATCGCTGGGGGCAGAATCCCAGATCTCAAAGACAACCTGAGGCTTATTAGGTATTGCACCCTCCTCAAACAAAAACGGCAATGCCTTCTCTCCCCCGACGGTTAAAGTATTTTCTCTTGTCCCTCCGCTAGCCTTATTAGCTCCAATACTTAACGTATAAACTTCCCCTGCCCAATTTTCCAACATTAGCTGACTTGCCATATACTTTCTCCTATTCTCCGCAGCGTATCTAAACTTATGCCTTTATCATTTAAATCCATCAACGAACAACCATTAATACAAATTTTCTCAATTTCTTTATCTTGAGGAATAGAACCGAGATAATTTAGCCCTAAATCCTGAATCTTCCCCGAATCTATCATATCGTTATAACAGTTTACAATCAAAAATGATTTTTTAATCTTGATCTCTAAATCTTTAGTTAAATCCTTTATCCTTTTTGCAGCCTTAAGTCCAACCACAGAAGCATTTGATACAATTACAAGTGCATCCGCTGACCGGGTTGTCCTTCTGGAAAGATGTTCAAGGCCTGCCTCATTATCAATAATAATAAAATCGTAATCATTGATCAGCTTTCCCATAATATTTCTCAAAGAATTATTCACATAGCAGTAACATCCGGGGCCTTCAGGCTTGCCCATTGTAAGAAGATCAAATCCATCAGCTTCAACTATTGCTGTTTGTACTTGAAATTCAATAAACCTGTCTTTTGGCATTCCGCTGGGGATTTTTTCAGGATGGGCTGAAATGCCATCAAGAATATTCCCTATCGTTGCCTTTACTTCAAGCCCAAGGCTTTCCGCCAGATTACTATTCGGGTCAGCATCAATCGCCAAAACAGAACCTAATTTCTTTTCTTTGATTATCCTGACAATTAAAGCAGCAATGGTAGTTTTTCCTACTCCACCCTTTCCTGCCATTGCAATAACATAACCCATAGCCTAAAATCTAACCGAAGAAAACTTTGTTAAATCCGTATGCGGAAAAAACAATGCTGCCATATATTCATCCATATAACACGGATCAACCGATAACTCAAAATAAGTGATTTTCTTGGCAATCTCATCGGCAATCTTAATTGCTTCACTGGAAAGGAGCATCATACGAGAGCCTGCCAAAGAGCTATTCCCGATAAAGAAAAACCGTTTTCTATCAATATCCGGCAATAGGCCAATTTCAACCGCTGATTCTATATTTAGAGAAGTGCCAAACCCCCCAGCAATAAAGATTTTTTTTACGTCTTTAAAATCAAATCCCATATGTTTGACTAAAATTGATGTCGCGGAATAAATCGCAGCTTTAGCACGTTTCAGATTGTCAATATCAGCTTCAGTGATTACTATATCCTGCGTTGAATTTGCCTCCTCTTTAAAAACGAGGATAAATTCCTTTCCCATTTCAACGTTACGAACGCGCTTATGATTGCTGACGTTAATCCTTCCGTTTTTATCAATAATTCCTGCCTTAAGCATCTGAGGAATTGCTGAAATATACCCCGAGCCACAAATCCCGCGTGGTTTTTCATCAGCAATTGTCTCAACTTTTACCTCAAGATTTTTTGGGTTAATTGTTACATTTTGAATTGCGCCATGGCTTGCCCTCATGCCACAAGTTACTCCGCTTCCTTCAAACGCAGGCCCCGCAGAAGCAGCGCAAGCAACCAAGAAATCATTATTACCCAGGCAGATTTCACCGTTTGTGCCGATATCAATCAAGATGCTTAAATCCTTTTCTTTATAAACTCCACTTGAAAGAACACCTGCAGTTGTGTCTCCTCCGACGTAACTGGCCACTCCGGGAACACATGACAATAAACCTCTTGGATTTATATTAATCCCTGCTTCTTGCGCGCGAATCGTTGGAATAAAATTTGCCGTAGGAACATACGGCTCTTTCCTGATATAAGTCGGGTCAACACCCAACAAAAGATGGATCATAGTGGTATTTCCCGCACAGATTATACAAGTAGCATCATTTAAATCAATTTTATGCTCTGTAATTAATTCCGTAATAATTTCGTTCATTGTATCGGTAACAGCATCATGCAATTTTGCCAATCCGTCTTCTTCTTTTGCATAAATAATACGCGTAATCACATCAGAGCCAAAACTTGCCTGCTTATTATAAGCAGCTTTAGTCCCTAACACTTTTTTATCGTTTAAATTAACCAGTTGCCCGGAAATCGTGGTTGTCCCTATATCAAAAGCAAGGCCAAAATTTTTTAAAGACGTATCCCCCGGCTCAATCAAAACAATTTCAACAGAATCATTTCTTTTCCCCAGTGTTACAGTAACCTTCCAGTTTGAATCACGTAATAGCTCCCCAAGCTGTTTAATATTTGAAAGCCCTGTTTGAGAAACGGACAGTTTCTTCTTCTTCTGGATTTCGCTATACAACCTTTCCAGGTCACTGACTCTATCTTCTAAGTTTGGCTCAGGAAGTTCTAAATAAGCCTTTGTCGCAAGTGGAGAATGCTCAAATAATTCTCCCCCTAAAATAAACTTAATCGGCTCAATTTCCTCTGCTTCAGAGTAAAGCCCTTTAAGCCTTGCTTCCAATTCTTGAGGAGATAATTTCTCTAAACTTTGACGTGATTCCGGGGGAACTTCAACCTCTAAGTCGCTATGGATTGTGGTTAGGCAAGCCAAATAAATATGCCTTCTTTTTTCTTCAAGGCTTAAGACTCCGGAAGATTGAGTTGAAACATTGCCTTTCTTTAATACAACCTTACACCTTCCGCAAACCCCATCTCCCCCGCAGGCAGAATTAATATGAACCCCTGCCGAAATTGCCGCTGAAAGTATAGTTTTGTCCTTTTCAACCTCTACAGTTTTGTTATCAGGATAAAACGTAACTTTAAATTTTTCCATTTTACAGATTTTTTAGAAAACTTGGGATTCCAGCTGCTTCCTTGGGGCCAACGATAACATTTAAACCACAAGCCTCCTCCAATTCTCCGCTTAAAACAGCAACATATCCGGGAATGATAATTTTCTTATGGGTTACAGCTTCTTTAACGCCAAATTTATCAATTGATTGGCTGATCTTCTCTGGCGTAAACTTTTCCGCCGCCCAGGCAGTCAAAACAGACATGCCTTCAGTATCAACGCTTAAGATATAAGACGGAATTTTACTCGCCTCTACTTCGCCAAGCACAGTATAATAGCTAAGAGAAAAGTTAGTGGTAATCAACACAGGTGATTTATCATTAGCAGCGCCTATAGGATAAAGTTTTGGCTCTATCTGTAAAGGCTTTTGCGGGTCAGTATAGATATTTTGCCGCAAAGTCAGGAGAGAAAGTGTTTGCCAGGAATCAATTCCTTTTAACAAAACAATCCCGGCGTATTTTGAGATATAAGTCGCAGCCTCCATCGCTTCCTCAAATGGGTCAGTATTCTCAACAATCGTTAAAAGCGGGTAGCCCAAAGAACGATTAGACTTTTTTAAAGCCTGTCTCCTAACCTGGGTAAGGTCCCATAATTTTTCTGAAATTGGTTTTACTTCGGTATCAATCACTAAATCGCTAATGCCTTGCTTGGCTAATTCTTGAGTTAAAACAGACACCTCTTCTAAATTCGGAGCAGAAACCACCAATGCTGATTTATACTCTTTTGCCAAAAGCCCGATTTCAGAAAGATTGCCTTTAACCGCACGGTAAATTAAGGGATTCTTCCCTTTTAAAATTTCAAGAGCCTGCTTTAAAGCTGATAAATCATTACTCATCAATACAAGAGGAAGATTGATATTGCTTGTTACAATCTTTAACACATCAATAAATCTTTTTGCGTCGGTATTTTGCTTGAGGGCAATAAGATTAACATTCAACTGCTGTCCGACCCTTTCAAACGCAAGCTCTTTGATTTTTGAAAGTTTCTTCTTAATCTCATCATCCTTAATGTTATCTTCTATAATAAAACCGATTCCGCAAGGATTCCTGAACTTCTCTTCGTGCCGGAACATTACTGTTTCATTCCCAATATCTATTTTGGTTTCACCGGTTCCAATACTAATTAATTTTATTGGAGGCTGAGCTGACGCTTCCAAAGCATCCTTAGCCTCTTTGCTTAAATATGGGCATTTTTCAATCGCCACAGCTTTCTTTGCCAACTGCATGGCAAAGGCAAGGCAAGTAGCAAAGCCACATTCACGGCAATTGGTTTTTGGTAATAACTTATAGATGTCAAGTCCTGAAAGCGCCATTTTTACTCTCCGGTTAGATTAAATAAATTTAGTGGGTTGGATTTAAATAATTCCTTCGCAAAATTCTCAGAAACCTTGTGTCCTTTTATTTTATTCAGCTGTTCAATCAAGCCTTCCTTTAAACTTATTTCAATATTTCTCTTACTATCTAAATTCTTAAATAGAATACGGATTCTTTTCCCATCAATCTTCTGGATATTTCCTTTGCCATACGTAGCCCCGCTTGAAAGCTGCAAGCCGTCAATAAGGCAAGATTTAGGCCTTTGATTTGCCCCCCAAACCAAAACATCCAAACCAAAATACTTTTTGCACTTTAATTTCTTTAACGCAATATTTCCGGCCATAAGCCCTAAAACAAGATATGGGCCCAAGTGGCCATGGAATTTAACAGCTTCCTTAAGAGTTATCCTATTGTTGTTCATTTTAAGCTTTATCCTTTATTAATTAGGCTGGCTAGATAACCGGCACCAAAACCATTATCGATATTTACAACTGCCACACCCGGAGAACAACTGTTTAACATTGTTAGTAGTGCTGACAGGCCACCAAAACTTGCTCCATACCCACAGCTTGTTGGAACGCTCACCACAGGACAACTCACCAAACCGCTTACCAAGCTTGCCAAAGCCCCTTCCATCCCTGCTACAATTACAATAACTTTGGCCTTACGTAAAACATCCATATGGTGCATTAATCTATGCACCCCGGCAACTCCAACATCAAAAAGCCTTACTACCAGATTACCCATTATTTCCAAAGTAACAACTGCCTCTTGAGCTACTGGAATATCAGATGTACCGGCAGACATAACCACAACTAAACCTTTTTTTAAGTTCTTACCATGATTATAAAATCCGAGCTTTGCTAAAGAATCGTACTTAAGGCAGGTAATTGATTTCTTAAGATAAGTAAAAGTGCTTTTATCTAATCTGGTAAGAAGAAGGTCCTGCTTATTCTTAAGCAGTTCCTTACAGATTGATTTAATATTTTCTTTTGTTTTTCCGGGGCAATATACAACTTCCGGAAAACCTTTACGCTTTTGCCTGTCTATATCTACCTTAGCAAAACCAAGGTCAGAGAAACCATGCCGAGAAACCATTGTTTATTTATCCCCGGAAAATAATAAAAAGCAAAACAAGAACTATCAGGGTGGATAATATATAAAAATCGTTAAAATAAATAAAATCACTAAATTTATCGCTAAAGGAATATTCTACCTCTTTTTCGCTCTTTGGCGAATGCATACGGCCTTGCCTCTGAAAAGAAGTTACTTGTTCCCGCTTAAAACGAAGGTACACTCCCCCAATTTTATACGCCGGGATAGAACCCTTTTCAGCCAACTCCATTACATCCTTCTCAGAAACGCCTAAGATTAAAGAAACATCTCTTACAGTCAAAAGTTTTTCTTCTGCCATTTTGATTTACCTTACTTGATGATATTATTTTTCAATTTTTCCCGAAGCAACCCAACTGTCAATTGCTTTTCTTTCAAATCTCCAGTCGCTTCCTTCTTTACTACCGGGCATTCTTCCTGAATTAGCCCACTCCATGATTGAATTAAGGTCAACTTCCAAATACCGCGCTAATTCTTCCGAATTCATCAGGTCATGAAGCATTAAACATTTACCTTCGAGTATCGCTCCCTCTGCAACATTCAATTTAGCAGGACAGATATCTCCTTCAACAAGAGCGGAAGGCAAAAGCGTTAATCTTTCTTTAGCTACTATCTTTCCTTTAACTTTGCCTCCAATAATGATATTATCTCCGACGATATCAGCAAACACTGTTGCGGTATTCCCGATTGTCAAATTACCTTTAGTCTCTAAATTTCCTTCAAATTTACCATTTATGCGCAGGTTGACCGGGTCCTTAAAAACCAAACTTCCCTGCATAGAAGCATCAACATCTAAAGTCTTTTCTTCAACTTTCTTTTTACTAAACGCCATAGCTAACCTCCTTTTTTAGGAGTTGTGTTCGTGTTTATCTTCACTAAAAACTCTTTTCTCAAAATGCCTAAACAAAAATAACACTATCAAAGAAATTACAGTAGCCACAAAACTTGCGCGAATAAAACCCACTCCAACCGCAAGCCCTATTGCAGAAGCCACCCATAAACTTGCCGCCGTAGTTAATCCACGGACACCCTCTGTATCTCTCATTATAGTGCCAGCACCTAAGAAACCGATACCAGTGATAACTCCAGCAGCTATACGGGAAGGGTCTGCCTTATCTTTATATATATCAAAAACATATAAAGATGTCAACATTATAAGACAAGAGCCCATTGTTACTAAAATATGCGTCCTGAGCCCTGCGTTTCTACGCTTAAATTGACGCTCCAAACCAATAAGCCCACCGAGAAAAACCGATAAAAGCAACCTCAATATAATCTGATAATCTGATAACATAAGTCTTCCTCCGCTAATTTAGTTCTGCGTTTAAATATAAACCAGATTTATGCCCTTTTTTATATAAACGATAGCCAAAACCGGCAACCATAGCCGCATTATCCATACAAAGCAATTTAGGAGGGAAAAAACATTTAACGCCCTGTGCCTTCGCCGACTCAAAGAATTTATTTCTAAGACGGTTATTCGCAGCAACGCCACCTCCAATAACCAGCGTTTTTATTTTTTTAACCTTACAGGCTAAAAAAGCTTTGCTTATCAATGAATCAATAACAGTTTCCTGAAAAGACGCGGCAATATCTAATTCTTGATCTTTATGTTTCTGATAATAATACAATACCGCGGTTTTGATCCCGCTAAAACTAAAATTTAAAGGCTTTTTAGTCCCTGAACAACGGAATTTAATATTCTTTGGGTTTCCCTTTTGCGCAATTTTTTCAATAATCGGCCCCCCGGGATAGCCTAAACCCAAAATCTTTGCTACTTTATCAAAAGCCTCTCCACAGGCATCATCCTGAGTTTCTCCTAGAATCTCAATTTTATCAAAATCTTTTACATAAAATAAGCTGGTATGCCCTCCGGAGACAACCAAAGCAATAAATGGAAGCTTAATATTTTCCCCATTTAAAAAGTTAGCATAGATATGGCTATGCACATGGTTAACCCCAAGCAAAGGCCTCCCAAGGCTCATACTAACTGACTTTGCAAAGGTTATCCCTATTAAAAGCGAACCTAAAAGCCCTGGAGTATTTGTTACGCTTATTAAATCAATATCCTTTAAGCTAACCCCGGACTCCTCTATTGCGCAATTGGCGACTTTAGCAATTGTTTCCAGTTGCGCCCTAAAAGCAATCTCAGGAACAATGCCCCCGTATTTCTTATGCTCTTTTAAACTAGAATATACTATATTAGATAAAATCTTTCTGCCTTCCGAAACAACAGAAACAGAAGTTTCATCGCACGAAGACTCAATACCTAAAGTATACATTTATTAATTCCTTTTTAAATCCGAAACAAAAACAAATTTAAATCCTTCTTTTGCCATCTCAGGCATCGAAGCCTTTAAAACTTCCAAAGTAACCTTACGGTCATGGCCGATACCGATTGCTTTTCCTTGCGCCATAGCCTTGATTTTAAGTTTATAAAGCTGCTTTTTTATATATTCGGCTTCTTCAATATTATCCAAAAAGATATCCCTCTTAGCAAAGCTCAAACCAATTTTTTTAGCCATTGCAGGGCAAACTGATTTTCCTGTAACATAGCTATCCAAAAAATACAAATGCCTTTTCTTTAAATCGCTCATGACAATTTCCGTTGTTTTTGCATCCTCTGTAGCTAATGAACCCATATGATTAGAAACACCTTTTGCATAACCTATGCTTGCTAAATCCTTATCTAGCACATCCAAGATTTTTTCTTTTGAAGAATTAACCATTATAGTATTTTTCTCAAGCCTAACCTTTTCATGCGGCTGCATAGGAAGATGCAAAATAACCTCAAAACCACAGCTGTTTAATTCTTCGGCTATTTGTTTTGTAAAAGCAAGATTAGGCAAAACTGCGCCTGTAATAGGATATTTAAATTCTTTCAAAATATGAGCATTATTTAAATTATAACCCCAATCATCAATTACAATCGCAATTTTACCTTTAAAAACAACCGGTTTTACTTCTTTAGGCTTAGCAATCTCCTTGGGCTTTTGCCTACTGGTCAACAAAGAAATACCCAGCATAAAAATAATACCAATCAAGACTACAATTGTAATTTTGTATTTTTTATCTTTTTCCATAAAAACCTACTGCTTCTTATTATTTTCTTTATATAACTTAAGTGCTTTTAAAATATCAACCGCGCGCATAAGCTGATTATCCAAATGATAATCGTAACCAGAGATATTTTTATCCTTGCCTTCCTTCTCTTTTTCTTTCTTTTCAATTTCCTCAAAAACATCCTGAGGCTTTACCAATTTTTCATCTTTATCATCGGCAAGTTCAATTTTGCCAGCCTCAACAATAATATCAGGGACAACTCCTTTTCCATGGATAATCTTACCTGAAGGAGTAAAATATTTGCTTGTCGTAAGCCTTAAAGCCGAACCATCGCCCAAGGGGACAACTGTTTGGACAGAACCTTTTCCGAAAGATGTCTTTCCGACAATAATCGCACGCTTATAATCCTGAAGGCAACCGGCAACAATTTCACTTCCTGAAGCAGAGCCTTCATTAATCAATACAATCATAGGGATTCCTGTTATTGGCTTTGCAACCCTTGAATAGAATTTCATATCCTGATCAGGTTTGCGCCCTTTTGTATATACAATCAACTTCCCTTTTTCAACAAACTCACCGGAAACATTAACCGCAACATCCAGAAGCCCTCCGGGATTGTTGCGCAGATCAAGGATTAATGCATTCATTCCTTCTTTAGATAATTTTTCTAAAGCTGCCTTGATATCCCTTGCGGTGTTCTCTCTAAACTCAATTAAGCGGATATATCCAATCCCGTCTTCAAGAATCTTAGCCTCTTTTATATCCCTAATCTTAATTACATCCCGCACAATCCTGATTTCTAAAAGCTTCTTCTCCGATTCTCTTAAAATTGTCAAGACGACTGCTTCCCCCGGCTTTCCGCGCATTTTTTTTACTGCTTCAGTTAAAGTAAGGTCCCGGGTCAAATCCTTATTAATCTTAACAATCCTATCTCCTGCTTTAATGCCAGCTTTCCAGGCAGGAGTATCTTCAATGGGGGTAACGACTGTCAGTAAGCCGTCTTTAATTGTTATTTCAATCCCCAACCCTCCAAACTTTCCTTCTGTATCAACTTTTAATTCATTATAAGTATCCGGATCCATAAACTGGCTATGCGCATCCAAAGAAGCAAGCATTCCCTTTAAAGCGCCGTATATAAGGTCTTTTGGTTTTGTTTCATCAACATAATCGGATTGTATAAGCGCTAACGAATCGGCAAATAATTCAACCTGACGGTATAATTCATCTTTTTTCTTTTTCTCAGTAGCTGACAAAGCAAAGGAATAAAAAGAAAAAGACAAAACTAAAATCAAAGCAATAAAACAAAAAAGTTTCTTACGCATTATCCATCCTCCGTTTTAACATATCAGGCACGACTTTAGGATTGGCTTTCCCTTTTGTTTTCTTCATTACTTGGCCTACCAGAAACATCAAAGCATTAGCCTTACCTTGCTTAAAATCATCCACCGATTTCTTGTTTTCTCTGATAACCTCATCAATAGTGCTTTCAAGGCTGCCCATATCAGAAATCTGAAATAAATTTTTGTCCTGAATAATTTTTGAGGATGGCGTTCCCGAAGAAATTGATTCGCTGAAAACCGCCTTTGCGGTAAGGTTTGAAATCTTGCCTTCCTCAACAAACTTAATTAAATTAATAAACTCTTCATCCCCTCCGGGGATATTAAGATCTTCCGGGTTGCAATTCAAATTATTCGCCTCCTGAAACAAAGGCCCGGTTGACCAATTTACTACTATCTTCTTATCCTTACCCGGATATAAATTCATACGTTTTTCTGTTATATCGGCAAATTTTTTAAAAGCGGTTACTACCTTCGCATCATATTCAGATAAACCGTATTCTTTTATAAAACGCGCGCTTTTCTCTTTCGGTAGTTCAGGTATAGTTTTCCGGATAGCTTCTACTAAATCACTCTCAATAACAAAAGCAGTTAAATCCGGCTCGGGAAAATAACGGTAGTCTTTTGCTTCTTCTTTAGTGCGCATTGGAACTGTGCATAAAGACTTAGTATCCCAAGCCATAGTCTGCTGAATAATCTTTTCACCATTTTCTAAGGCTTCAATCTGCCGCTTTATCTCATAATCAAGAGCGTCTCGCACCCCCTTAAAGGAGTTCATGTTTTTTAATTCTGTCTTTGTCCCTAATTTTGTTTCACCCTTTTTTCTAACTGAAACATTAGCATCGCAACGCAATGAGCCTTTCTCCATATCGCAGTCGGAAACTTCCAGATATTCAAGAATGCTTTTTAGCAAGCTTAAATATTCATATGCTTCCTGCGGAGAATGGATATCGGGTTCGCTAACTATTTCTAAAAGAGGAATTCCAGTGCGATTGAAATCAACCAAACTCACATTGTCTTTATGAATCAATTTCCCAGCATCTTCCTCCAGATGAGCGCGGGTTATCCCGATACGCACAGGCTTTCCCTCAACATCTATATCCAAAAAGCCACCGCTTGAAATCGGCTGGTCATACTGAGAAATCTGATAGTCCTTCGGCAGGTCAGGATAAAAATAATTCTTTCTGTCAAACTTTGTATGTTTCTGAATCTTGCAATTTAATGCTAAGCCAACCTTAATCGCAAATTCAAAAGCTTTTTTGTTTAAAACCGGAAGTGTCCCCGGAAACCCGAGGCAAATTGGGCAAACCTGCGTATTAGGTTTTGCTCCAAATTCCGTTGAGCAGCCGCAAAAAGCTTTCGTCTGAGTTTTTAAGTGAGTGTGAACTTCTAAACCAATAACCGGTTCATATTCCATTATTATAAATTTAACTTTGGCTTCTGTTTATACCACGAAGCACTTTGTTCATAATTAAAACCTACCCTGAGAAGCATCTCTTCATCAAAAGCCTTTCCTAGAATTTGCAGGCCAACCGGAAGATTATTCTTGGTAAAACCGCAAGGAACTGAAATTGCAGGAATCCCTGCAAGATTAGCCGAAATAGTATATATATCCGAAAGGTACATCTTAAGAGGGTCTTCCATTTTTTCTCCGATTTTAAAAGCTTCTGTCGGGGAAGTAGGAGTAATAATACAATCGAACTCCTTGAAAACAGCGTCAAAATCCTGCTTAATCAGGTTGCGCACTTTTAAAGCGCGCAAATAATAAGCATCATAGTAACCATGGGAAAGAGCAAAAGTCCCCAATATAATCCTTCTTTTAGCCTCCTGGCCAAAACCAATGCCGCGAGTCTTCATATACATCTCAATTAAAGATTCTGTCTTCTCGCGAAAGCCATACTGCACACCATCAAACCTCGCTAAGTTTGAACTTGCTTCAGCTGTAGCAACAATATAGTAAACCGCAACTGCGTATTCTGTATGCGGAAGGCTTACCTCTTTAAACTGCGCTCCTTTTGCTTTTAAAGAATTAATTGCCTCATCCAAAACACTCTTTACACTTGGGTCAAGCCCTTCAATAAAGTATTCCTTAGGAAGAGCTATCTTCAAACCTTTGATATCTTTTCCTAAAGATTTGGTATAATCAGGCACATCAATATTAGCTGATGTAGAATCAAACGGATCATGCCCGGAAATCACATTCATCAGTAAAGCAGAATCTTGAACGTCCTTAGTTAAAGGGCCAATCTGGTCAAGGCTGGAAGCAAAAGCAATTAAGCCATACCGGGAAACTCTTCCGTAAGTCGGCTTAAGGCCGACGACCCCGCAAAAAGAAGCCGGCTGACGGATAGAACCACCTGTATCAGAACCTAAAGCCATGATTGCTTCATCCGCAGCCACAGCTGCAGCAGATCCTCCTGAAGAACCTCCCGGGACACAACCTAGATTCCAAGGATTACTAGTCGGCCCAAAATGGGAATTTTCAGTAGAGGAGCCGAAAGCAAACTCATCCATATTCGTTTTGGCAGGCAAGATTACCGCACCGGCGCCTTTTAGCTTATTAATTACCGTTGCGTCATATGGAGGCTTAAAAGACTCTAAAATTTTTGAACAGCATTCGGTATTGAAACCTTCGGTACAAATATTATCTTTAATTGAAACAGGTATGCCTTTAAGGCACCCTTCGCCTGATGATTTAGGAGGATTAGAATCCAAAACACCGCTATCTAACCTTACATAAGCATGGACTTTTTCATCCGATTCTTTAATCCTGTCTGTTAACGAACGCAGGATTTCCCCGGAAGTTAGTTGATTATTAGATAATTTATCTCGTAGCTCGTGAGCAGTTAGTTTAAAATATTCCATTTTAATAGAAATTATTCAATTACTTTCGGCACAATAAAGAAATTACCATCTTTAGATGGTGCGTTCATCAAAGCCTTTTCGCTTGGGATAGATTCACGAAGAAGATCTTCTCTTAACACATTGGTAATTGGCAAGATATGGCTCATCGGGCTGACTGATTCGGTATCCAGCTTACTAAGCTGATCAATGAAATTTAAAATGCCCTGCAACTGGCTTGATAGCTTCTCAAGCTCATTTTGCGTAAGCTCTAAACGCGCCAAATGTGCAACTTTTTCTACTGTTTCTTTTGTTATTGACATAGACGTATTTTCCTCAAATTTAAGGTTTTATAATAACAAACTTTGCCTAAAAAGTCAACCAGATAAGATTTTTATAGACAAAATCCGTAAAGCATGTAAAATATTCTAACTAAGCAAGGAATTCAAAAACATGCATAAAAGCATTAAAAACAAACAACCAAATTACAAATTAACTAAAAACGGCGAATTTATTATTGATAACTACAACCACGCAAAGCCGTTTGCTAATTTCTTCCCCGGGATTGCCGGAAAATATGGCATACCGATGTGGGCTTTTTATGTAAACCGCGGGCAAGGAATCTGTAGCTTTGGGACTAAAGACAAAGACCATGCAATTTTAGAGTTCTTTCCAGCAAACAAAGCCTGGGCTACTACTTCAATCTTAGGTTTCCGGACATTTATAAAAATCCTACGAGGCAACAATACGCTATTTTACGAGCCATTCCATAATGGAGCAACAAACTTAAATTTTGACCTCTCCAATAGAATGATCATTACTTCTCAAGGCATGTCCTTAGAAGAAACTAACCAAACCTTGGGATTAAAGGTTAAGGTAGAATTTTTTACTATACCAAATGATTCCTACGCTGGCCTAGGCAGAATAATATCAATTCAGAACCTAAAGAAAACCCCAATTAATATGCAGATTCTAGACGGCCTACCGCAGATACAGCCGTTTGGAATGAATAGCTGGCTTGTCAAAGAAATGAGCCGTACTATAGAAGCATGGATGAATGTAGAAAATTTAGAAAACAAGGCTCCTTTTTTTAGGCTTGCGGTTGACCCACAAGACAGGCCGGAAGTAATTCACATAAAAGAAGGAAATTTTTATTTAGGCTACTATCATGATGGCAAAAATACCAAAATCATAAAACCTATAGTTAATCCATATCATATCTTTGGTGAAATTACCGACTTCTCTTTCCCAAAAGAATTCTTAAAAACAAAGAAATTTGGCTATCCAAAGAATGAATTTGCAAATGGGATAACCCCCTGTGCATTCTCTCTATTTGATATTAACCTATCCTCAAACAAAACAATTGTGTTTAACTCAATAGCTGGTTACATGCGTAGCGTGGAAGCTTTAAACAAATCAATAGATAGGTTATCTACCCTTGAATACCTGACAAACAAAAAAGAAGAAAACAGAAACATAATTAATGAGCTAAAGAATGACATCATAACCAACTCAGACTCAAATGAATTCAATCATTACGTTACGCAAACTTACCTTGATAATATTATGCGCGGAGGATATCCTTTAGTCTTTGAATCTAAAAATCAGAAATCGGTCTTCTATCTTTACTCCCGCAAGCATGGAGACTTAGAAAGGGATTACAATAGGTTCCAACTGCAACCAACGTATTTTTCTCAAGGAAATGGTAATTATCGTGACGTAAACCAAAATAGGCGCATGGACGTATGGTTCAATCCTGAAGTTAAAGATGAAATTTTAATTAACCTAATTAATCTTCTGCAAACTGACGGGTTCAATCCCTTAGTAGTAAAAGGGCTGAATTTTGTATTAACCAACCCTGAAACTTTAAAATCAAAATTATCTAGGATTATTTCTGAAACTACCAAGATAGACTCTTTAATCTCTTTTCTAAAAAAGCCTTTTTCTCCCGGAGACGTTATACTTTTCTTAGAAGACCATTCAATCAAGATTGCTTCTTCTTATGATGAGTTGTTAAACACTATTATATCCTCCTCATCCAAAATCAATGAAGCTGAGCATGGCGAAGGTTTTTGGACTGACCACTGGACATACAACTTGGATCTTATAGAGAATTATTTGAAAGTCTACCCGGAAGATTTATGTAATATTATTTTTGACAAGCGTGTTTTTACCTTCTTTGATAACACTGAAACAGTCAAGCACCGCTCTGAAAAATATGTCCTTTACAATGGGCTTCCAAGGCAATTACATTCAGTGGGGCTTGATATTGCAAAAAAAGATTTGATTAAAAAACGCTCCACACTTGCCCATGTAGTAAGAAGCAATTTCGGGGAAGGAGAAATTTACGAAACGACGCTTATCAATAAACTACTGTGCTTAGCAGTAAACAAACTCTCTTCAATAGATCCTTTTGGGATAGGCATTGAAATGGAAGCCAATAAACCAAACTGGTATGACTCTTTAAATGGCCTTCCTGCCCTCTTTGGATCTTCCAGCTGCGAAACTTTTGAATTAAAGAGGCTTTGTGAATTCTTAAAAGAAGCCCTTGCTAAAACAAACCACAAGAAGATTACTATCACTGAAGAGATTTATCATTTCTTAAACTCGCTAAATAAATTACTTGAAGACTATCTAACAAGCAATGGGACAGACAAAGACCTTATCTATTGGGATAAAAGCAATACTTTAAAAGAAAGCTACAGAGATAGCACTAAACTGGGGCTTAGCGGGGCTGAATTAGACATTAGCTCTGATGAATTACTCCGCTTTCTTAACAATTCAATCACTAAACTTAATTCGGGCCTTAAAAAAGCGTTTGATAAAAGTGAGCAGATGTATTACTCGTATTTTATCAATGAGGTTACTGAGTTTGATACAATAAAAGATAACTCTATAAAGCCTAAGAAATTTAAACAAATTAAATTGCCTTTCTTTTTAGAATCCCAAGTCCATGCATTAAGGACTTTGGACGACAAAACTTCAATAACAAACCTATCAAAAGCCGTATCCAAAGGAAGCCTTTTTGATAAGAAATTGAAGCATTATAAAGTTAACAGCCCTTTAAAAGAAATGCCTGAAGAAATTGGAAGAACAAGGATATTTACACCCGGCTGGCTTGAAAATGAATCTATATGGATGCACATGGAATATAAATATCTTCTCGAGCTGTTAAAAAAAGGACTGTTCGAAGATTTTTACCGGGATTTCAAGAATGTACTAATCCCCTTCCAATCCCCTAAAAGATACGGCAGGAGCATTTTAGAGAATTCCTCATTTATTGTTAGCAGCGCTTATCCAGACAAAAACTTACATGGTAACGGTTTTGTTGCCAGGCTTTCAGGCTCAACTGCAGAATTTCTTCAGATATGGCTCATCATGAATACGGGGTTAAATCCCTTCTTTCTTAATGAAAAAGGTGAGCTAAATTTACGATTTTCTCCGATACTAGCCGGATGGTTATTTGACAAGAAAAATAGGACATATACTTTTAATTTTTTAAGTAAAGTTAAAGTTTGCTACCATAACTTAAAAAAGAAGGACACATTTGGGATTAATGCAGCAAAGATTAAAAAGATTATCTTTATTGATCAGAAAGAAACCTTGGTAGAATTGAATACTAATGTTATTCCCGCCCCCTATGCCAATCAAATAAGAAAGCGCCAAATCCAGAAAATAGATATTTATTTAGATTAAAATCAAAAAAAACGAAGGATTAAAACTTCTTGCGGTAGTATAAACGGAAGATTTGCTGCGTGTCAATTGTCCTTAAGGATCCGCCATAAGGATCCCAGCCGATATCAAGAACTCCTCCCATGTAAGGATCCCTGCTTGCTTCGCCGTATTGAAAGCTAAAATCTTCATTCTCCGACTTGCGATAAATTAATTCCACGAATGCATTATGGTGGCCAGTAACTTTATTTATATTTTGTACTATATTATCCAAATCCTGCCAACGTGAATAGGTATATTTCAAAAATATCGCTAGTTTCTTCATTGGTGCATAGCTAACTTCGAAACCCACATGATTCATATTATCATCCACTTGCCCAGCTTTTTCAAAAGGATTACGCGTATAATCAAGATATAGCTGCAGATTATCCAAAGGGCTTAACCTTAGGCCTGCTTTAAAAATATTGTAATACGGATAAGGTGCACGGGCAAAATGCTGCTGATCAGTAAGAAAATTTAACACATCCCTATAAGCATTTCCATTTTGATATGTTAATAAGGAATTACTCCCATCGTTTAAAATCCCCCTTGGGAAATTATCATACGCAAGCGAAATATCATTTGTAAATTCCCAAATTCCGTTTAAAGAAATCCAATCCAAGAACTGGTATTCAGCACCCAGAGAACTGGTAACAATGCTTGGATCTTTATTGTCTTCAATATAAGTATTAACATAATACTCTCTGCTAACAGGATTAAAAATAAAGGGATCTTTATTGCCATAGGTTTGATGCATTTTTTGATATATGCCCAGGCCTTTAGTAGTCAGCTTGTCATTTACTTCCCAGCTAAATTCATCCCTAAAAACATTTTCAATAAACTTGCCTTCACTGGAATGCACATTACGCACATCAACAAGGTTACTTACTTTTTTATCCCAAAGAAGGCTTTCTACTCTAAGGCCGAATGTACTGCGACCTATATCAATGCCATTCCCGACGCCATAATTCCTAACATCATCCCAGCTTAAACCCTGGCCTTCTCCTTGATAATAATATTGGAACGGCTTACGAAAATGAATATGCCTAGACCACCATTCGTCATCGCGTGTTTCCACATAAGAAGAAAGAGGCTCATCAAAAGATTTATCCATGCGCGCAGCAAAAATTCTAAATTTGGTAAAAAATCTCTCCCCTTCTTCAGGCTGAATTCCAAAATAATCGTATTTGGTATCCATAATGCTTGCAGAAGGAAACCTTCCCAAAATAGCAAACTGGTAAGCATTGCCATTTTCTTTTGTCTGGAAATCAGATTGGGTTGTATCATTTGATGAATTAGAATAAGCGAATTCAGCTGTTGTTTTAATACCTTCAATAGGCTCAAAACCTAAATCCATAGCACCGACATAATTTTGTGCATCAACATTCATATTATCGGGTTGATTGTAACCTATTCTTGTCGTTGCAGTAAAACCTACGGCCAAATTATCCATAATGGACTGCTTAACGCGCGTCGCAGTAAGAAAATTATCCATAACCGAATAATCCTGCCAAAGGTCTTTAGGAGAAGCAATGTTGGTAGTAATAGAAGTCTTTTCTCCCAGAGAATAATCAAAATTAAAGCCGCGTAAAGCAGTCAGGCGCTGGCCCTCACTATCTCTTGTATAAAACGACAATGTATTATCCCAATATCCCTTAGTAAAATCAGCCCCTGCGTTATTAACTGTTCCCCTTGTCCATTTATTCAACCAAGGGCTGTTTTCCCACCAAATACGATTATTGGATAATCTCAAAGGATCATCAAAAGTCACTGCTTGATTTTCATAGGCAATAGGATAAGCCCTAAATTTTAAATTATCTTGATTGTAATCATACCAAAGTTCACGAACAGGTTGAAACTGACGATAAATTTTTAATGATGGGATTTGAAATGTATCAGAAGATGGATCGGTAAAACCACCACTAATAGTGGTAGCGTCTGTCTGATTATTTTTTACTTTCATTTCAGGCAGGTTAAAAGAATTTCCAAAACGATTCGTATCTACTGTTTGATTAATTGTATATCCTGTATTCGACCAATATTTTAATTCAATATCAGCGCTATCGCCGAACGCGCTATGCACCGTTGTCCTAGCGCTTTTTCCAGTAAAACTCCAGGGGTCAACCACTATGTTGCTATAAAAATTAGAGCCTTCTTTGTTCTCTGTATTAAGTTTTACTGCTAATCTATCAAATATCCTAGGATCATAGGTATTTTCCCTATTATCAAGTGCAGTATTTGAACGCATACGGTAATTCTTTTCATTTAAATCCCAATTAGCGCGTTTCCAATAGTCATCCTTACTTGTTGCGCCCATTCTCGTCTGAGCCTCTCCGCTAATTTTAATTCCCGCAACTTTAATTCCGTCTTCTTTTTTTTCAGTTTTTTCTTCTTTAACTACATAATCATCAGCCCGAATAACATTATTTTCTTCTTTTGCTGTACCTTTATTACTTTTGCTGGCCAAATTAAACGCATTATCCATCTCCCGCTCTCTAAGCTGGCTTTCTCTTACCACACGAACCCTATCAGAAGCTTTTTGAGGAATCACTTCCTCTTGTTTAAAGGATTCGGACTGCGCATTGGTTGATTTAAAAATATTATTTATATACGATTTTGCTACCTTATTATTAGGCTCAACAAGCAAAACCTTATTGAATTCGGCCAAAGCTTCATCGTATCTTCCCATCTTATAGAAAGTAATACCGAATTCACAGAGATAATCAGCAGCTTGAGGCCCGGCAAAAACAACGGAAAAAGAAAATAGGATTGAAACAATACTGCAGAATAAAATAACCAGATGTAGTCGCTTAAATGGAAGGAATTTCATAATTGAAATTATTATAACTTAGAGCATTATATTTTGTCAATATAATAATTAAAAAAACCGGCGTAAATCCGCCGGTTTAGACAAACCTTCTTTTTCTTAAAAAAATTAAATTGCTGTTATCTGGTTGCTTGAAAGATTAATCCTAAGCGAGTGCATAAACAAAATTAAAAATAACTTACCATGCGAAACTACATAGGTGCTACTCTTAATCCTGCAGAAAAATTTCTCTTTGCGCTCTTTGGTATTGTGTTCTTTCAAAATATACAAATATGGCAAGGGCTTTTCAAGTTTTGCGCCGACAACCTCTCTAACCATGCAGATAAAATGCCTTCGGATAATGCTATGAATTCCCTGATTATCCGTAATCTCAGAGCTGGAGATTATCCGTTTTTTCTTATCCGCTGAAGTTAAATTTTTAAACAATAGGTCGCGCATTTTATTACTCCCTGGGCACAAGCCCGCCCTGTTCCATCCGATAAGAACAGGGGCTAATATTCATGGAGCCGGGCTGCATCAAAATATACTCTCCTCTAATTACAACCCGGCTTATCCCCTTGTGGCTGGTGGGGACATTAGTTAAGCTTTTATAAAGCTTTTAAAAACAGCACAAATAATAAGCCCAAGGTATTTTTACCTATTGGGCGAAAATCCAGCTTACTTCTTTAATCTTTCCTCAATCAATTAAGTATAGCATAATAAAACAAGCGCTTTCAATGCCCGCAGAGTTTAAATTGAAAGCGCTTTCATTCTTTAGCTCGACGCTAAAAAATTAAAATTATTTTTTTCTGGTATTATTTTTTCTTAAATGATAGCCGAGGCTCTTTGCCCTGAAGAAGCCTCTTGAGGTTGGATTTATGCCTTACAATAATAAAACTTGCGGTAAGAAGGCTAAAGATGAGCAGTGCTCTTGAATGATTTAAAAAAATAGCCAAAACAGGGAATATTAAAGCAGAGACCAGAGAAGCAAGCGAGACTATCCTTGAAATAAAAAATGTTACAAACCAACTCAAAATCACCAAACCTAAGATTAAAGCAAATCCTTGTATCCTAAATGAAAGACCTATCAACACCCCAAATGTTGTAGCAACTCCTTTACCGCCTTTGAAATTTAAGAATACCGTCCAGTTATGCCCTAATATGCTACTGACACCAAAAAGTATTCTTACTAATTCAGGATTAAAACCTGGCATTTTTGAAAGGATGATATCCGAAATAAATACAACAGGAATTACCCCTTTAAGACAATCAATCAATAATACAATTATCCCTGCTCTTTTCCCTAAAACTCTTAAAGCATTAGTGGCTCCCACATTCCCTGAGCCATGCTTTCTAATATCAATTCCCTTTAATAATTTTCCAGCAAGATAAGCGGTAGGAGTTGAGCCAATAAAGTAGCTAACGATGATTCCGAGAATTATCCAAAGCATAAAGAGTTTTAAACCCCCTCATTATATAATCAATCCCAGAAAGAATAGTAAAAAATAAAGCTGCATTCCATAAAACTAATGAATACTTATACTGCAATAAGACTGCAATTACCGAAAGCATCTGGAAAGCAGTGGTTAATTTACCCCATTTTGTAGGAAAAATATTAATTGTCTGTTTAACCATGTAAATCACAACCGCTCCCATTAAGATAATCACATCCCTGCTAATTACAATTATAGTAACCCAAAGCGGAAATTTAATTCCTGAGGGGAAATCAGTAACCATATAACACATGATAAAGGCGCTCATAAGAAGCAGCTTGTCCCCTAAAGGATCAAGCACCATCCCTGCCTTTGAAATCTGCTTTGCTTTTCTGGCAATATAGCCGTCAACAGCATCTGAAATAACTCCCAGTATAAAGATACCCAATGCTACAAAACGAAGATAATCCTTTTCAGGATATTTGTAGTAAACCAGGCTTGATATAAAGAAAGGGACTGTAAGAATTCTAAAAGTGGAAATCTTATTAGCTATGTTCACTTTATTATCCTTATCCTTTGAGGGGGCCAATAAATCAACATTGCCTTCCCGAGTACATTTTTACGGGGAACAAAACCCCAGTAACGGCTGTCTTTAGAAGACGAAGAATTATCCCCTAAAACAAAATAACTATCCTCCGGAACAGTTATCTTTTGACCTTCTTTTGCAAAATCCCCGCGGTTATAATAATAAATTTTATTAAATTTGCTGTCAGTTAGAGGCTTATCATTAATATAAATTGTCCCGTTTTTAACCTCTACTATTTCTCCCGGCAACCCCACTAATCTTTTAATAAAATCTTTTTTCGGGTCTTCAGGATAAATGAACACTACAACATCCCCTCTCTTTATTTCAGATACAGCCGGAAGCCTTGAGTTACTAAAGGGTATTTTAGCACCATATATGAATTTATTCACTAAAATTAAATCCCCTTCTAACAAAGTCATGCGCATTGAACCGGTGGGGATTTTAAAGGCCTGAACAACAAAAGTCCGGATAACCATCGCTAACAAGAAAGCAATAACTATTGATTCAATCCATTCATAAATCGCAGACTTTTTCTTTCCGTCTTTAGTTCTAGTCTTGAACATCATATTTTTAACACCTCCAGAAATGCTTCCTGTGGAATCTCAACTTTACCAAATTGTTTTAATTTCTTTTTTCCTTCCTTTTGACTCTCCCAGAGTTTTCTCTTACGGGTAATATCTCCTCCATAGCATTTCGCGGTGACATGCTTACCTACGGACTTGACTTTTTCCGATGCAATAATCTGGCTACCGATAACCGCCTGGATTGCTACTTCAAATAACTGGCGGGGAATTGATTCTTTTAGCTTATCTGTTAAGACATGCGCCCGGCTTGCGGCTTTATCCTTAAATATTAACGATGAAAAAGCATCGCAAATATTTCCATTAATAAGGATATCTAACTTAACTAACCTTGTTGGCAGGTAATCCTTGAATTCATAATCTAAAGAGCCATACCCCCTTGTCAATGACTTCATACGGTCATAAAAATCAACGATAATCTCAGAAAGAGGAATAGAAAAAATTACCTTAACCCTGTCTTCACTAAGGTATTCGTTTGACTGGAAAACCCCTCTTCTTGACTTGGTGAAATCACACACCGCCTCAATTGAGTCAACCGGAACAATCATAAGCAAGGTTGCATACGGCTCAAATGATTCCTGGATATCCTGGATTGGAGGAAGCTTTGCCGGGGTATCAACTTCAATCAACTCCCCTTCTTTAGTCCTGACTTTATAAACTACATTTGGGACAGTTAATATTAAATTTAAATCGTATTCTCTCTTTAACCGCTCTTGCACAATCTCCATATGTAAAAGGCCTAAAAATCCACAGCGGAAACCTGAACCAAAAGACTGAGAGCTCTCCGGCTCAAACACAAAAGAAGCATCCGACAATTTCAATTTATCCATTGCCTCGCGCAAATCAGGAAAATCTCCGGGGTTAATCGGATAGATCCCGCAGAAAACAAGCGGCTTTAACTTACGAAATCCGGGAAGAGCCTCTTCACATGGATTCTTAACATCAGTTATCGTATCGCCAACCATAATTTCACGCGCGTCTCTTATATTAGCAGTAAAATATCCAACCTCACCACAAGTTAAAGAATCAGCTTCATTATATTTCAAATTAAAAAATCCTAATTCTTCTATTTTATAAACCGTTCCGGAATGCATCATTTTCAATTGAGTTTTTTTGTCAATACGGCCATCCATAATCCTCACAAAAACAACAACACCTTTATAGGCATCAAACCGGCAATCAAAAACAAGCGCTTTTAAAGGATGGTTCTCTTCACCTGAAGGAGGAGGGATAACTTCAATTATTTTATCTAAAATATCTTCAATCCCTATGCTCTCCTTGGCTGAAGCTAAAATCATATCTTCATCTTTGTAACCTAAAACACTCTCTATCTGCCTTTTAACGCGTGGAATATCAGCCTGGCTTAAATCAATTTTATTTATTACAGGGATAACCTCTAAGTCATTATCCATCGCAAGGTAATAATTAGCAACAGTCTGGGCTTCTATGCCTTGCCCGGCATCAACGACAAGCACTGCCCCCTCACAGGCTGACAAAGATTTAGAGACTTCATAAGTAAAATCAACATGGCCCGGAGTATCAATCAAATTAAAAACATAATCCTGATCAAACTTTTTTGAATGATACGTTAAGCGCACCATTGAAGCTTTGATAGTAATACCTCGCTCTCTTTCAAGATCCATATCATCAAGAAGCTGGTCCCCTTTATGGCTGCGTTCTACAACACCCGTTATTTCCAATATACGGTCAGCTAAAGTAGACTTGCCGTGATCAATATGCGCTATAATAGAAAAATTTCTGATTAATGATTTATCCATTAGATATTTTATTTGAAAGTGCTTCTGCTACTTCTTCAATAGTCATATTTGTTGTATCAACGTATATTGCGTCTTTAGCTTGCTTTAAAGGAGCAAACTCCCTGGTTGAATCAATTTTATCTCTATTAATTAAGTCTGCTTTTACATCTTGTAAAGTTACATTTTGGCCTGATTCTTTTAATTCTTTATACCTGCGGTTTGTTCTCTCGTCTAAGCTGGCATCAACATAAAACTTATTGTCGGCATCCGGAAAAACAACAGTACCTATATCCCTGCCATCAAGCACGCAATCTCTTTTTTTTCCCAACTCCCGCTGCAAAGAAAGCATAACAAGCCGCACGCCTTTTATTTTCGCAACGTCAGACACATGTTTGGTAATCCTGGGTTCCCTGATTTCTTTGGAAACATCCTTACCGTCTAGTAAAACTTTTAAAGAACCATCAGGATTGTTAATTAAATCAATACTCGTATTATGCGCCAGGTCAATGAGATCATTCTCTAAGCTTATATTAATACTATTAATAATGGCTTTTAAGGTAAGTGCCCGGTACATAGCACCGGTATCAATGTAAAGAAACCCTAATTTTTTAGCGATTATTTTTGCCACTGTGCTTTTACCAGCTCCGGCAGGCCCATCAATTGCGATAATCATGCAAGAATCTCTCTTTTGGCTTTTGCTTTCTTTAAAAACCCGCAAAGGGCTTTTCTATCGTTTCTTTGAATTGCGTGCTTTAAGCCTGATATCTCATCCTGATAAATATCTATTGCCTTAATTAAGTTTTTACGGTTACTTAAAAGGATATCCGCCCAAATCTGGCCATCCGAAGAAGCGATCCGCGTTGTATCTTTTAAACCGGTAGAACCGAATTTTAATAAATCCGAAGGGATACTGCTTATCAGCGAAAAGGCAGCAATGTGCGGCAAATGGCTTACAAACGAAAGAATAAAATCGTGTTTTTCAGGATTAAGCAAAATAACCTTAGCGCCTAACTTTTCCCAGAAATTACCCAGTGCTTCTATAACCTTTTTTTCTGATTTTTTTGTCGGAGTCAGGAAACAAATTGTATTTTTAAAAATCCCTGCATTAGCATTAACAACACCTCTTTTTTCAGAACCAGCCATAGGGTGACTTCCTACATAATTTGAGAAATTCTTCTCCAAAACTGAAACGATTTCTCCTTTAGTACTACCTACATCCGTAACAATGCAGTTCTTTGGGATTATTTTAGAGATTCTTTCAGATAGATTAATAATAACATTTACGGGAGTTGCTAAAATCAAAAAATCAACATCTTTAAGTACTTCTAATGACAAAGACGCCTCGTCAACTATTCTATTTTTTTTGGCTAACAATAAACTTTCTTTGTGCCGGCATACCCCAACAATCCTCTTGGCAATGCCGCTCTTTTTTATTGCAATAGCGATTGATCCGCCAATTAATCCGGTTCCTACAATTCCAACTTTCTTAAACATAGTAATTATATCTCTCTTCCAACAACATTTGCTATGGCTTTTAATTCCTCAACCAAGGTTGAAAAATTTTTCGGAGTAAGCGATTGAGCCCCATCCGACAACGCCTCTTCCGGGCGACTGTGCACTTCAATAATCAGGCCATCGCAACCTGAGGCGACCGCTGCCTTGGATAAAGGTGCAACCAAACCCCACTTACCAGCGGCATGGGATGGATCCACAACAATCGGTAAATGCGAAAGCTGCTTAACAAGAGGGACTGCGCTTATATCCAAAGTATTGCGCGTTGCATCTTCAAATGTCCTGATCCCGCGCTCACATAAAGCAACATTAAAGTTTCCACCCGCTAAAATATATTCCGCTGACATTAACAATTCTTTAATTGTGGAAGACAAGCCTCTTTTTAACAAAACCGGCTTTTTAGTCATGCCTACTTCTTTCAGTAAATTAAAATTCTGCATATTACGGGCGCCAATCTGCAGAACATCAACATATCTTGCTACCAAATCAACATCACGAGGGTCCATCACCTCTGTAATCGTAACTAAATCTAACTCTTTGCCAACTTGCTGCAGGTATTTCAAACCCTCTTCTCCTAAACCTTGAAAGCTATACGGAGAAGTCCGAGGCTTAAAAGCCCCTCCTCTTAAAACTTTTACACCGGCATTTTTTATCTCTTTTGCGATAGTAAATAATGTATCAAGGTTCTCTATAGCACAAGGCCCTGCCATAAGCACAATCTTTTTCCCGCCAATCTTTACGCCCTTACCTAAGTCAATTACAGAATAATCTTGCTTAAATTCCCTAGAAACTAATTTATAGGGAGCCAAAACCGGCATGACCTTTTCTACACCCGGAAAAGCTTCAAGAGGCGTAACACGTAATATATCCTCGGGCCCGATAACTCCAATAATTGTTCTTTCGGTTCCTTTTGAAACATGTGGCGTTAAACCTAACTTCTTTACGCGTTCAATAATATGCTCTACTTCACTATCTTGTGCTCCGGGCTTAAGGACAATAATCATTTTTAAGCTCTCCTATTGCTTTTATTTTAAAACTTTCTTGATCACTGCTATGAATTTTTCGTTTTCTTTCCGTGTTCCGATAGTAACCCTGATAAAACTTTTTAAGCCATATTGCTGCATGTCTCTTACTATGACCCCGTATTTAAGCATTTCTTTAAATACTTCCACTCCATCTTTTCCCGTATCAATAAGTATAAAATTGGTAACAGTAGGGACAAAAGAAACATTTAAATCCCTTAAGTTCTTATAAAGAAACTTTTTCTCAATTAAATTGTTCTTCTTAGTAGCAGCCAAAAATTTGGAATCTTCCAATGCAGCAACAGCTGCCACCTGAGCCAAGCTATTTACGTTAAAAGGCTGCCTTACTCTTTCCATAAAAGAAACTAATTCCTCTTTAGCAATAGCAAATCCAATTCTAAGGCCGGCTAACCCGTAAGCCTTGGAGAAAGTTTTCATAACAATACAGTTATTCATTTGAAAATAGTTTATGCCAAAGGGGTAATCAGAGGTATCAATAAAAGTATCGTACGCTTCATCCAAAACAAGGATTACGCTATTCGGGAGAGTAGATAAGAAATCTTCCAATTCAGCCTTTGAAACAAAAGTCCCTGTGGGGTTATTTGGATTAGCAATAAAAACCAACTTTGTTTTTCTGTTAATCTTATTTTTAATTGCCGTTAAGTCATATTTAAAATTCTTTAAAGGGACAGTTATGACCTCTTTATTGTTTACCTTGGCAATAATTTCATATTCCAAAAAAGTTGACCCGGAAATAATGATATTTTCATCATCCTCAACGAAAGTCTTAATAATTATATCAATAATCTCATCAGAACCATTCCCTAAGATTAAATTCTGAGGATTAAGACGAAGTTTCTTGGCTAGTTTATTCTTTAGATAAAAAGAGTTGCTATCAGGATACCTATTTATATTTACCAGGAAATCTTTAATCGCCTTAAGTGCTTTTGGAGAAGCGCCCAGCGGATTCTCATTGGAAGCAAGCTTAATTACTTCCTTTAGGCCAAATTGGCGTTTTGTTTCCTCAATCGGCTTTCCGCCAACATATGGAGTAACTTTAAGAATATTTTTCCTAACTAACATTTTTACTTTCCTTTACTCACTAACCGGATAAGAACCTAAAACTTTTAAAAACTTACATTTATTTTCTAATTCCTGAAGCGCTTTTTTTACTTTTGGATTCTCAACATGCCCTTCCAAATCAACAAAGAAATAATAATCCCATGCTTTTCTTTTTGAAGGGCGGGATTCTATTTTCGTCAAATTTATTTTATATTTCTTAAAAGGCAGCAGCATCTCATGCAAAGCGCCTACCTTATCTTTAATCAAAAAGAGGATTGATGTTTTATCGTGCCCGGTCGGGCCGGCATCAGTGTTTCCAATAACCATAAAACGGGTAATATTATGCGGGGAATCTTCAATGTCTCTTGCCAACACTCCCAGCTTATATTTCTTTGCCGCAAGCAAAGAAGCAATGCAACCGGAATTTTTTTCTTTTGTTGCAATCTGGGCAGCTCTAGTAGTGCTTGAAACTTCAATCTTTTCAACCGCCGGCATATTCTCCTGCAGCCAAATCCTGCATTGGCCGAATACCTGTTGGATTGTATAGACGCGTTTAATTTTATTTTTAGGGCAATTCGCCAAAAGATTATGCGAAATATCCAAAACTATCTGGCTGCAAATCCTTAAATCAGATTCCACAAACATATCCAGAGTATAACTAACTGCCCCTTCAATGGAATTTTCTATAGGGACTACAGCATAATCAGCATTGCCTCTTTCAACCTCAAGAAAACAATCAGTAATATTCTCACAAGGGATATATTCAACCTGCGAACCAAATCTTTTTAAAGCAGCTAAATTACTGAAACTTGCTTCCGGTCCTAAATAAGCAATCCTTAACGACTTTCCAAGGCTAAGGCTGCTTGACATTATCTCTCTATAAACAGCCCAAAGCGCTTCTTTAGGCAAAGGCCCTTTATTTAACAAGCTGATTCTTTTTAATACCTCAATTTCACGATCCGGAGAATAAGAGCTCTTTCCATTTTCATGTTTTATTTTTGAAATTTTAAGCGCCAAATCCGTACGGGCATTCATTAAATCAATAAGCCGCTTATCAATACTATCAATTTTATTACGCAATTTGTTTAGGCTCATCAACTAACTCCTTTGCCTTTTCTTGCTCTACATTGTCTTCAGCAAGATTCTGATTTTGCGCAGTTAATTCATCTAACCCATTTTTTAGATCCTGCGCCTCCAATTTTGTAAAATCTTCCATTTTTGGCAAATCATTTAAAGACATTAAACCGAAATGCTCCAAAAATTTCTTTGTTGTGCCATATACATAGGGAGAACCGGGTGCTTTTTTTCTACCTGCTATCTTTATAAGGTCTTTCTCTACCAACGAAGACATAACGCCATCAATATTAACTCCTCTTAAAGATTCAATCTCAATGCGGGTTATCGGCTGCTTATAAGCAATTATTGCCAAGGTTTCTAAAGCTGGTTTTGACAACCTTTCAGTATGGCGCTCTTTAAATAGCTTCTTTAAGAATGGCGCAAAGTTTAAAGAGGAAATCATTTGATAGCCTCCGGCAACCTCAATAATCGCCATTCCGCGGTTTGAGTCCTTATATTCTGTTTTTAGATCCTCAATTGCTTTTCGGATAACTGAAACATCAATACCATCAAGGGCTTTTTTAATCTGCTCTAATAGAAGCGGCTTTTCACACGCAAAAAGCAAAGCTTCGATTGCACTTTTAATATTATTTTCTTCCATAAGAATATCCCCTAGCTGTTGTTATCCAACCCTTTTTTGCTTATAGACGAAATTTAACAAATCCTCGGCTGTTTTAATACTATTAGATTCCTCAAGAGCCTTCTTAATCATAGACAAGGCTTCTGATTTTTTATATTCCAGCTGCATAAGCACAGCAAGAGCTTCTTCTTCAAAATCTTTGGTTTCTTTTATTTCAAGGCTTATTTTATTATCCTGAATCAGCCCAAATTTTCCCACTTTATTCTGCAACTTAGCAACGATTTCTCTTGCTCTTTGCTCGCCTATACCCGGCAAAGATTTCAAAAAAGACACATTCCCCTCATCTATTGCTTGGGCAATCTGTGAAATCGGCTTATTAAGCGCCTTTAATGCAGCCCGAGGGCCGATACCGGAAACCGTAATAAAGACTTGAAAAAAATCTTTTTCAATATCATTTAAAAAACCGATTAAAACCGGAATACTTTTTGATTGTTCAACCTGATGATAATGGAAGGTAATTAGATTGATATTTCCGTCCGGAGCCGTAAACTCATCCATTCTTTGCATCACGGCTTGAGGAATAAGCACCTCGTAACAAAAGCCTCCAACGCTAACCGTCAAATAATTATTGCCTTTTTCAACTATTTTTCCGGAAATCCGCGAGATCATATTTTTAACCTCGATATATAGCTATGCGAAATAGCTAACGCCAAAGCATCGGTAACATCAAAAAATTTCGGGACAGAATCCAAATTTAAAATATTTACTACCATACTCTGGACCTGCGCCTTGGAAGCAAGCCCTCTTCCAACAATAGCTTTTTTAACTCTCGTTGCCGCATACTCAAAAACGGGAATGTTTTTTTTAGCACAAGCTAAAGTTATTACCCCGCGGGCATGCCCCAAAATAAAAGCTGTAGTCGGATGGGCATAATGCGCGTATAATTTTTCAAGAACTGCTACATCCGGCTTTGTATCATCTATCAATTTCGTGATGCCGGTATAAATTTTATCAAGGCGCTTTGCCAAAACCTCTTTCGGAGAGGTAGAAATTACCCCTGCTTCAAGCAGATTAAAAAATCTCTTATCTGCTTGGATAACGCCATAACCTGTAATTGCTAATGCCGGGTCAATACCCAGTATTATCATTTAGTCTTCGTTTGCTGCCTGTTCAAGGATTTCATCAGGAATATCAAAATTAGCATACACCTGCTCTACATCATCATGCTCTTCTAATGAATCAATTAACGACAAAACCTGCTTGGCTTCGCCGCCAGTTACTTTTACTGTTGAAGAAGGAATCATGGTTACTTCTGCATCCTGGCATTTAATACCCTTTTCATCAATAGCCTGTTTAACTTTTTCAAAGTTCTGGGGAGAAGTTGTGATTTCATAATTTTTCTCATCAACCTTCATATCCTCAGCACCAGCTTCAAGAACCAAATTCATCAAATCATCTTCTTTGGCAAGCGACTTTTCAATTAAAAAATAGCCTTTCTTTGTAAACATCCAGCTTACAGCTCCGGCGCCTGCGAAACTTCCGCCTTTTTTAGACATGATATTCCTCAATTCGGCGCTTGTGCGATTCTTATTGTCGGTCAAAGCTTCAACGATAATCGCAACACCTCCCGGGGCATATGCTTCATAAACTACATTCTCATAAATAACTCCAGGGAGTTCTCCTGTTCCACGCTTAATTGCCATTTTCACGTTGTCCGAAGGCATATTTGCTTCTTTTGCTTTCTGCATTATAGCGCGAAGCCTCGGATTAGTATCCGGGTTTCCTCCGCCATCACGTGCGACAACAGTTAACTCTTTAATAATTTTTGTGTAAGTAGCTCCCTTTTTAGCATCAGCTACCGCTTTTTTACCTTTATTTGTCTTCCATTTAGAGTGACCTGACATTTCATTTCCCCCTTGTTTATTTCTGTTTTAAAAAGATACTTTCCAAAAATTTAAAAGGCAAGCAGAATAAGCCGAGTTTTGTATCAATGCGAATTCTTGCGCATCCAAGTGATCATTTCTCTCGATCCTGGGCTTTTTCCCAGGACTCTAGCAGTTTACCCTCCCGTCCAGATATCTTTTCCATAATATCTAAAAGCGGACCACTTTCAACTCGCTTTAATAGCGAGAAAAACGGGACTATTGCACCTTACTCCACGCGGGGTTTTCCGTCCAAACTGCATCACTGCAGCTTAGGGTAGTCTCTTACACTGCCTTTTCACCTTTACCCCCACACCAATTTTTATATAGCAGATGCTATAGCAAAATTGGTGTGGGGGAAGTTTATTTTCTGTGGCACTTTCCATGGCTTTGAAAAATTTCAAAACCCCTCTCAATTAAAGAGCGCGTTTGTCCTCTGGAGCCCGGACTTTCCTCCCCCGCACCAATTAAGTGCGGAAGCGACCACCTTCTGCTTGCCTTAATTTTTACTTTTTACTGCCTTCTTAATCGCTAAATTAGCCAATTTATCCGCGCCAGAATTTTCTTCTCTTGGGATATGCTTCACGCAGACTTCTTCAAACCCCTGTATCAAACGAATTGCTTGGTTATACAAAGGTATGATGTTAGGATGTTTGACTTTATAATCTTTGTTAATCTGCCTTGCGAGCAATTGGCTATCTGTATTAATCTGAAGAATTCTTGCCTTTAAAATTAATGCTTCCTGCAATCCATAGATAAGCGCTGTATATTCAGCAACATTATTTGTAGCATTCCCAATAAAATCAGAAATATTTTTTACAACTTCCCCACCTGAACACAAAACCACCCCTATACCAGCAGGCCCGGGATTTCCTTTTGACGCGCCATCTATATATAAATCAATCTTATTCATTGATAAAGATTATTCCACAAACAAGATCCTATTGCATATTTCACAAGTAACCAAACGTTCATACATTTTTATTAAATTTATTACCTGAGGAGGGACAAACATATTGCAGCCTCCGCAATTATTCCCTTTTACCGCAACAATTGCCAGGCCATCGCGGTTTAGAAGAATCCTATCGTATTGAGATAATATCTTTGGGTCAATTTCAGGCAAAACTTGTTTTCGCTGTGCTTCTAATTGGGAAAGCCTATCGTCAATTTCTTTAATCCTGTCTTCAACTTTTTTCTTTTCACCAACAAAAACCTTTTCTTCTCCCTTAAGCCTTTCTTTTTCAGCTTCAACTTCTTTTTTCGCTTTATCCGAAAGGTCAAACAATTCTAAAATCTTATCTTCAATAACAGAACCGTCTGCTTTTGAATCCTGGATCTGCTGCAGCATCGCCTGATATTCTTTATTTGTCTTAAGAGCATATAGTTGGCCTTGAAGTTTCTTTCCTGCTTCTTCCTTTGAAGCCAACTCCAACTCTTTATCTTTTCTCTGTTTCTGAAAATCAAGAAATTTCTTTTCTAACTCCGCTAATCCTTGTTTTTTAGCCTCAAATGATGCTTCCATTACCTTAATTTCAGCAGGCTTAGCGGTTTTTTCGTTATTTAGAGTATAAATCTCACTATCAATTGCCTGTAATTTTACAAGGCTACCTATCTGTGTTCTTAAATCAACATTAGACAAGATATACTCTCCTTTTTTATAAATATGGGCGCAATAGGACTCGGACCTATGACCTCTACAATGTGAATGTAGCGCTCTAACCAACTGAGCTATGCGCCCGTAATCTGGGCCCACAGGGATTTGAACCCCGGACCAAGTGATTATGAGTCACCTGCTCTGACCACTGAGCTATGGGCCCCGAAGCAGATTAGTTAGAATGATCCCCACAGCAGACTAAATTCATAGCCATAGGACCATATTATAAATCATTATTACCTTAAGATTTAAAATTATACACGAAATTTAAGTATAAGGCAAGAAAAAATAAGCACCGCAATGGGTTAGAGAAGCTTATTCTTTAATAAACCTATCCCCGGTCCAAACCCATGTAGCCCATTTAATCTCTTTAATCTGGCAGGACCCATCTACTTTGGTAATATTCCTAGCTACTCTTATACGCGGGATAGTTGAATCAAATTCTGTTTCTATCCCTGAATCACTGCTAATTTCAAAAATCTTAACTAAGTTCATATTCTTTAGCTTATGGATCGTAAAATAAGTACGGTTACTATCATCTTTTGACCGGACAGCAATTTGTTTACATCCATCCATATCTAATTCTATAAGCTCCAGATTAGAAAAATGGCCGGGAACAGAAAAACTCCCGATTTCACCCTTGTCTTTTCTCATTACCGCAACACGGCCCTTAGATACCTGGTCTTTTTGATCTTCAGCGGTAACAATCTCAATCAACATATCACCATTTAAATCGGCTTTCTTAACTACAAATACTTTATTATCCTTCGTTTTATTATTAACACTTCCACTTGAAGTAAGGCAACCAGAAAGAAATAACGCTAAAAATAGATAAAGAAACTTTACTCGCATTGCTATCCTCGCTTTCCCCTTCTTTTATTGGGTTTTTTTGCTTGGAGAATCTTTAAGAATATTGAAACAATTGAAGGGTCAAACTGCGAACCTGCCCCCTCCTCGATAATCTTTATCGCGTCTTTCTTGGAAAATGCTTTACGATAAGGCCTGTCGCTTATTAACGCCTGGAAAACATCAGCAATAGCGATAATGCGAGCGCCCATCGGTATTTCTTCTCCTTTAATTCCACTCGGATAACCCTTTCCATCCCATCTTTCATGATGATAAAAAATAAAAGGTATCAAACCATGCAAAAACTGAATTGGCCTTATAATATCAGCGCCAATCTGAGGATGCTTCTTTATCTCTTCAAATTCCTTTTTTGAAAGCTTTGATTCTTTAAGTAAGATCTTCTCGCTAATTCCAATTTTTCCTAAATCATGCAGCATAGCTGCTTGTTTAACCAATTCTATTTCTTCTTTAGGCAGTGCGAGTGCTCTTGCGATATCCGTAGCATACTGGACGGTGTTTTCCACATGCTCTCCAGTATAACGGTCTTTTAACTCAATCGTCTTTGCAAAAGCGAATATTGATTCTACAAGGCTTTGATTGGCTTTTTTTGTAAGTTTATCAATCCTGCCTTTAAGCACTTTAACTACCGGAGTTTCTTTGGCTTTAGAAACCTTATTTTGTTTTTCTTTTTTCAAATCCAAAGATGAATAAACCCTATTGCCGCCAAATTCTTTAACTTTATTTAAAATATGATCTGCCAAATTAATTAAATCAACTCCTTTAATTGCTTTATCTTCAGGGTAGCTTGATACTGACAAGCTAAGTTTCAATTTAACAGTATGTTCCTTATCGCCAAAGTTATAAAGATTTAATGCATCTAACAACCTTTGAGCTAAATTTAGCGCCTGCGGCCTGTCAATACCCGGAGAGACAATAACAAATTCCTCTCCTCCGTATCTAACCACAATATCATAACGGCGAACCATATTCTTCAATTGTTTTGCAAATTGTTTTAATACCAAATCTCCAAACTGATGACCATAAACATCATTTATAGATTTGAAATAATCAATATCCAGCATAATAACGGCAAGCCCATGCGCATATCTTCTTGCGCGGAAAAACTCTGCTTCAATTGCGTTCTCCAAATAGCGGTGATTATAAAGGCCGGTATAAGAATCAAAGAGAGACAATTCTTTAAGTTTTACATTAGAATTAAGAAGCTCTTCATTTAGCTCAGCTAACTTTTTATCTGCTAATTTTCTATATGTAATATCCCTGATTATTGTTAGCACCTGCCGCACTTCCCCTTCAATAAAAATAGGGATTTTGCGCGTCTCAGTAACAATTTCTCTATTAGAAAACTTAGTGACTTCTTCACTAAGGAGAGACTCTCCTGTTTTGAAGACTTTACTATATTCATTTTTAACTTTTTCAGGGAGAAAAGGGAAAACTTCAAAAATACTCTTCCCCGCCATTTCTACATCCAGGCCTAAATTCTTATTCCAATCTACAAAAGAAGAATTAAAAAGAACAATCTTTAAATCTTTATCAACTACGTGTATGGCGTCGGAAATTGAATCAATGGTAGTGCGGTACTGTTGTTCCGAATTACGCAAAGAGACTTCAATCTTTTTTCTTTCTTTAACTTCCTTTAGCAAGTCTTCGTTTGTTTTAGTTAATTCTGCTGTTCTTACCTTAACCCGGATTTCCAACTCCGACCTTGCCTCGCGTAATCTGTCCTCGATTAGCTTGCGTTGGCTAATATCCCTTGCAATGCCGGTAGTCCCGATTACATCTCCATTGCTATTATAAATCGGTGTTTTAACGGTCTCTATCCATTTCACATTTCCTTGTTTATCAATTAATTTTTCTTCAAAACTCTCGCGTTTCTTTTTATCCATTACTTCTTTATCATCATTTCTGTATTTTTCTGCTAGCTCACGCGGCCAAATGTCAAAGTCAGTCTTGCCAGCCAACTCTTCCGAACTTAAACCGCATGACTTACTGAACGAATCGTTAACGGCGACAAACCTGCTTTCTTTATCCTTAAGCCAGGCGATATCTGGAATATTATTAAGGATGGCGCGTTGCTGAAGTTCAATCTTACGAAGCTCATCTTCAACACACTTAAACTTGGATTCTGTCTTTTCCAGTTCCGTCAAACGGCTCTGCAAAGATTTTATCTCTTCGTTTAACTGCTCTTCGGTCTTGTTATCAAAATTTGACTGCCCGGGCATATTTTTTAATATTCTCTCTGATGTTCAAGTGTCATATCCAAGAAAGTGCGCAACCTTCTTGAACGAGTTGGATGCCTTAATTTCTTCAAAGCCTTAGCTTCAATCTGGCGGACTCTTTCACGAGTTACCTTAAATACATTGCCGACCTCCTCCAGAGTCCGAGGGCAGCCATCAGTGATACCAAAACGCAAAATCAATATTTTCTTCTCCCTGTCGGTTAATGTCCCTAACGCAGAATTCATTTCATCTTTTAACATTGAATGAACAGTTGCGTTAGCAGGAGAAACAGCCTTCTTATCCTGAATAAAATCTCCGAAATGAGTGTCTCCCTCATCACCAATAGGCATCTGCAGAGAAATTGGCTCTTGGGCGATTTTCAATATTGATTTTACTTTATCCTGAGGCATCCTCATCTTCTGAGCAATCTCTTCCGGAGTCGGCTCGCGGCCATTTTCCTGCACAAAGATTCTTGAATACCTAATGATTTTATTGATTGTTTCTGTCATATGCACAGGTATACGGATCGTCCTGGCCTGGTCCGCGATAGAACGCGTTATTGCCTGCCTTATCCACCAAGTAGCATAAGTAGAGAATTTATACCCTCTTTTATATTCAAATTTCTCAACGGCACGCATAAGGCCGATATTCCCTTCTTGAATTAAATCCAGGAAAGACAGCCCTCTGTTTGTATATTTCTTCGCAATGCTGACAACAAGCCTTAAGTTTGCCTCAACCAAACGCTTCTTTGTGCGATTGAACTTTAGATGCGCTGAACGAATTAATTTTATCTGTTCTTTAAGTTTCGGATACGGCACGCCTAACTGCCTCAATAATTCACGGCTTCTTGCGTTAGGGCGCTTACTTTTGTGACGCAGCTTATCAAGTTCCCTGATTAAACTAAAGTATTTACGTACTATAGTTTCAACAACCGAAGTAGTAAAATTAAGCTTCAGCAACAACTCAAGGACGCCTGCTTCACTACGCGTATGTTTAACATTAGAAATAATTCTTTTAATCCTTAGTTGCACGCTCTTTCTTACTTTTACATCCTCTTTAACCAGCTCTTCCAAACTTAATTTCTCTTCCAAGATATCTTCCGCCACAAGAATCATCTCAGTGCGGGCAAACCTGGTTACCAAAGCTGCTCTTTTAAATTTATCCTCAGCATCCTCTATTTTCTTAGCTAAATCAATTTCATTCTCCCGGGAAAGCAAAGATATTGAACCCATCTGTTTAAGATACATTTTAACCGGATCATCCAATGGCAAGAAACGATCCTCAACCTTAATCTGCTCGTTGATAGGATCATCCTTAAGCTCGTCCTTAATATCGTCTTTGGGTTCATCCTTAAGATCATCTTTCAAGTCTTCCTTTGAAACATTGTCTGACTTATCAGCAACTTTCTCTTCCGAATTTTCAATAACCTCTATATCTTCATTACCTAAAAGCTCAAACAAGCGGTCAATATCACTAGAACTTGACATATCTTCAGGCAGCATCTCATTTACTTCATCGTAAGTCAAAAAACCTTTTTGCTTGCCTAATGCTATGATCTTCTCCATCTCTTTTGAATTAACTTCTTTTTTCTTTATTGCCATTTAACTCCTCCGTGAAAATTTAATTAAATTTTTTGATTAAATTATGAAATTCCTCAGTAAGCTCCGAGAGCCGCTGCTCATCTCCTAACTTCTGAGCCCGGGCTATCTCATTATGAAGGTTTTTCTTTTTTAGTTTCACCTTCTCTTCTTTTAAACGCTTCACGCAATCATCAGCCACTTTCTCCTTGCTATCCATTGATAATTCCGGAAGAAACAACGACTCGCATAAAATCTGGTCTATGTCTACATCGTTAAAATGCTGCATCAAAGAACTTGTTTCAATATTTTTTCCTTTTTCAAATAGCTCAAACATTGTTGAAACAATCTTGGAAACCCTTTGATCCTGAAAATCATCCGGGGCAAGAGTATTTCTTAGCTTATCAATTAAATTCTTTTCTTCAAGCATCAACTTTATTAAAAGCCTCTCCGTAGGATTAATTTGAAGATTTCTTTTAGAAACTTCCTTAACAGGCTCAAAACGGGAAGCCGGAGCCTTGATTTTGCCCAATTCTTCAAGGATATGCTCTTCTCCAATTCCAATTTCTTCAGAAAGCCTGTTTATGTATTCAGCTTTAATAATAGAATTCTTGAATTTGTTAATTGTTAAGAGCATCTCAAGCGCCACATCCCTTTTCCCCTCTGCTTCTTTAATATTATGCCGGTTTCGCAATATCTTCAACTTGTAATCAAACAGATTGTAAGCATTTAAAACTACTTCTCTAAATTTAGCAACTCCTTCTTTTAACACAAATGAATCAGGGTCATGTCCTTGGGGGAGTATCACAACCTTAACATCCATGCCCTCTTCAATAAAAATATCGAGGCTTCGCAATGACGCCAGCTCCCCTGCTTTATCTCCGTCGTAAACCATTACAACTTTATTTGTGTATCTTTTTAAGAGGCGCGCCTGCTCATTGGTAAGTGCTGTACCGCAAGAAGCAATTATATTCTTAAAGCCCTCCTGGAAAGGCATAATAAAATCCATATAGCCTTCAACAATAACAACAAAATCATTCTCTCTGATGCTATCTTTTGCTAAATTTAACCCGTATAAATTCCTTCCCTTAACATAAACAGGCGTCTCCGGAGAATTAAGATACTTAGGGGTTGAATTATCCAAAACTCTGCCTCCAAAAGCAAGTACCCGGGATCTTATATCAAAAATAGGGAATATTATCCTATTCCTAAATCTATCGTAGTAACCACCATTTTCTTTTGGCAGGATTAACCCGGCTTTTTCAATTAAAGATAAATTAATACTTTTATTCCTTAAGTAAGTAATAAGCGCATCCCACTTATCAAAAGTAACCCCAAGCTTAAACAATTTTAAGGTTTCCTGTTTTACCCCCCGTTTGAGAAAATAATCCTTTGCTTTTGCGCCTAATTGGGAATTTAAGTTTGCCTCAAAAAATAAAGCTGCTAATTCATTTATCTTAAAGAGTTCTGTTGAGATACTATTAGCACCGTTATCGGAAGATTTGGTTTCCGGCAAAATCACGCCGCTCTTTCTTGCCAAAAGCTGGACAGCCTCTGGAAAATCCATTCTCTCATGGCGCATAAGGAATTTAAAAGCGTTTCCCGATTCTCCGCAACCAAAACAATGGTATATCTGCCGGTCCGGAGACACCATAAAGGAAGGCGTCTTTTCATGATGAAACGGGCAACAAGCCCTAAAATTCCTTCCTGCTTTTTTAAGGGGAATATAGCCGGAAATTATTTCAACTATATCAACCCTGCTTAAAATATCTTCTAAAATATTATCCGGGATTCTACCAATCATTTTAATAAATTATGTTTAAGTTTTAAGAAAGGAAATGTTGGTTAATTTCTCTTAATCCTGTTAAACCCAGAGAAGCTGGTTATTTGGAATGCCTCTTCTCTTTCAATATTATCCAAAAGAAGATTAAGGCCTAACGTATCAGAAGAGATGTGGCCTGCGATAACTACATTAAGATTGGCGTCCTTAACCTTTTTAAAATGCTCTTCACCCAAATGCATTGCTATTAAGGTTCTCACACCTGCTTTATATAGTTTATCAAAGACATCTTTAGACCCTTCAGTTCCTCCTGTCATATCAACAAGGATTTTTCCAGACATCCTATGCGGAGAACCTGCGATAATCTTTGGCCCGGTAAAACTCTTTTCAGCAAGCTGATACTCAGGAACATCTAAAAGCACTGAAACAATATCTTTTACCGTTTTAGGTTTTCTCTTGGCCATTAAATTATTAATAAATGCATAAACATGGTTGTCCGCGGGAGTATGTACACACATAAATGGTAAATCTAATAATCTTGCGGCATCAACCGGCCTTGTATGATTCTGAGGAAGAAGCCTTCTTTCAACCTCCAGTTTTCTTTCATCAAGCAGTTTTTGAGCAATAGCTTCATTTACACCTGCTTTTTTTAACACATCAACCTGAAGTTGCATAACCTGATAAAGGCTTGCATAAGCGAAACCTTCGGGATGATGCGACATAACCAAATCAAGCCCTTGCTTTTTACGAATTTCTTCGGCAAGCAAAAGTTCACCTACTTCAACGTCTATGCCAACGATAATCTTTTTAACTTCCGTATCCGCTCTCCCGTAAAGTATAGCGGAATCGGCATAATTAAAACTGCGATTCCTATTCCTAGGATCACGCAAGCTCCCATATTTAATAGCTAATTGATATAAACGCGATAATTTCATTTCTTCTCTTCTTTCTTCTTTTGGATGCCAAAATCTAAAACCATATTATTGAAACTTTCATTACTGATTAATTTACAAAGCAAACCATTCCAAATCGCACTGTAAACTGCAGAAGGCACCCTATAAAAGAAATTTGCAGAATACGAATTCCTAATACTCTTCTCAAGATAAGCGCTTGAACTAAAAACAAGTATAAATATAATTAAACCGCTAAGGAGCAAACTTCTTAACGCACCAAGGATAACCCCGCCCCACTTATTAAGGCCGGGAGCTTCTTCAAGCTTTAAGAACTTTATTAAAAGTTTGCGCAAAAAAGCAAAAAATAAATACCCAATGGTACTTAAAAGAAGTAAAGACGGAAAATAAAACAGGTGTTCCGGGATACTACCTAAAATTACGTTGCCTCTTAGGAAATTAGCGAGTTGAACAAAATAATGTAACGACAAATAAGTTGCAAGAATGGTGCCCAGAAGTTTAAAAGATTCAACAGCCAAACCTTTTTCCTGAGCAATAAATATTACCCGGCAAATGATGACAAAAATTGAAATATCAACCCAATTAATCTGTCTTAAAATTTCAGGCATATTTTTTTGATAAACTCTTCACTCTAACTTATAACCAGGTAGGAAATTTGCTCAAGTATAACATATTAAAAATGGGTTGTCAAGGAAAGCGCTTTCTTTTTTATAACTTTAAGAATTGCTGCGGGTTAGAAGAATATAAGCAGTAAGAATTCTTAGTTTTATCGATTATTCTTGAACCAATCAATAGTTTTGCTTAACCCCTCTTCCAGCAATATCTTAGGCTTCCATTTAAGTAATTCATTAGCTTTCTTAATATTAGGCTGGCGCTGGCGTGGGTCATCCTGAGGTAGCGGTTTGTATATTAATTTGCTTTTTGTGGCAGTCATCTTAATTACAAACCTTGCTAACTCTAAAATGGTAAATTCATTTGGGTTTCCTAAATTAACTGGGTCATTGATTTTGGATTTCATCAGGCGGACAATGCCTTCAACCAAGTCATCAACATAACAAAAACTCCTCGTTTGTTCCCCTCTTCCATAAACTGTTAAGGGCTTGTTATGAAGCGCTTGATTGATAAAATTCGGCACTACCCTGCCATCATTAATCCTCATTCTTTCCCCGTAGGTATTAAAAATCCTTACTATTTTCGTATTTACATTATGAATTCTATGGTATGCCATTGTAATCGCTTCGGCAAAACGCTTTGATTCATCATAACAACCGCGAACGCCAACAGGATTAACATTCCCCCAATAGCTCTCTGGTTGAGGATGGACCAAAGGATCGCCATAGACTTCAGAAGTAGAAGCAAGCAAAAACACTGATTTCTTGGCTTTAGATAAACCTAAAGCATTATGCGTTCCCAGGGAGCCCACCTTTAAAGTTTGAATAGGATACTTTAGATAATCTTCCGGCGAGGCAAGAGATGCAAAATGCAGGCAATAATCAACCCTTCCTTTAATTTCAATATATTTCGTAACATCCCTATTTTCAAATCGGAAATATTTATGTTTAAGGATATGCTTGATATTTTCAATATTCCCAGTCTTAAGATTGTCTAAGCAGACAACCTTAAAATCATCTTTTAAAAGCCGATCACATAAATGCGAGCCTATAAACCCGGCTCCCCCAGTAATTACAACTACTCTTTTTTCCATTAAACTAACCTTCCTTGCATTAAAAGTTTTTCTGAAAATATTCAACCGTAGTCTTTAACCCCTCGATAAAAGAAACTTTGGGGTTAAAACCTAAAACTTTCTTTGAATTAGTCAAATCAGCTAAAGTCCTAAAAACATCTCCTGGGCGTTTATCTAAGAATTTAGGGCTGACATTCTTGTTTAATATAACATTTAAATACTTAACCAGCTCTAATATTGTATAGTCTTTACCGCTTGCGACATTAAAAACCCCGCCGTATGCTTTTTTTGTTTTTGCAGCAAGGATATTTGCCTGAACAACATTATCAACATATGTAAAATCGCGCGATTGTTTTCCTGTCCCGAAAATTGGAGGCGCTTCATTCTTTAACATATTAGTTATAAATTTAGGTATTACTACAGCATATTCATCATCTAGCGATTGGCGCGGGCCAAAAACATTAAAATACCTAAGGCTAACCGTCGGCAATCCGTGATGGCCGCTAAAAATCTTACAATAATATTCCCCGGTTAATTTAGATAATGCATAAGGAGAAATAGGATCGGGAAAAAAGGATTCTTTCTCGGGAAAATTCTTTGTTTCCCCGTAAACGGAGCTTGATGAAGCGCACACAAAAGATTTTATCTTATTATCCCGGGAGGCATAAAGCATGTTTAATGTCCCGTTTATATTTACGTCATTATATTCGTAAGGGTTATTCATTGATTTTGGCACGCTTCTTAATGCTGCCTGATGCAGGCAATAATCCATTCCTTTAGTAGCCTTAAGGCAAGTATTAAAGCAACGTATATCCCCCTTAATCAAATCAATTTCTTTAAGCACGCCTTCTAAGTTTTGAGTCTTACCGCTTGAAAAATCATCTAATACCCTCACTGAATGCTTAGCTTTTACCAAAGCATGAACAATATGCGAACCGATAAAACCTGCTCCACCCGTTACAAGGAATTTACTCATAATATTACCACCTTCCTATCCTTTATATGCTTATAGACATTCCGAGTATCAAAAATAAGCTTTGAATTATTAAGAATGAATTCGTAATCCAAACAAGAATGGTTAGTTGCAATTACCACGCAATCAAATTTTCCTAAAGCCTCTTTTTTCAGCTCCACTGATTTAAGATTTATATTCCCAACTTTTAAATATGGGATAAGAGGGTCGAAGTAAGAAACCTGTACATTCTTGGCCTGAAGCTCACGGATTATATCTATGCTGGGCGACTTACGTAAATCTTTTATATCTTTTTTGTAAGTTACCCCCACAACCAAAACTTTTGCATTCGTTAAATGCTTGCCAGAATTCTTTAAGCATCCTTCTATGCGCGAAACAACATACTCCGGCATGTAATTAATCACATCAGAGGCAAGCTTGATAAATTTAGAACGAAATCCGAAATGCTTAGCCTTCCAATAAAGATACAAAGGATCCTTCGGTATGCAATGGCCTCCCACTCCCGGGCCGGGATAAAACGGCATAAACCCAAAAGGTTTTGTGCTTGCAGCATCAATAACCTCCCAGATATCTATACCCATCTTATGCGCCATCATTGCCATCTCATCAATTAACCCGATATTTACAAGTCGAAAGGTATTTTCAAGTAATTTTGCTACTTCCGCAGTCCTTGCGTTAGAAACAGGTACAACCTTTTCAATTATCCTTCCATACAAAGCGACCCCCAGCCTGGTTGCTTCTTTACTAATTCCTCCAATAATCTTTGGAATTTTATTTACAGGATATTTAACATTACCCGGATCAATCCTCTCCGGAGAAAAACAAAGATAGAAATCTTTATTGTGCACTAACCCGTCTTTTTCCAAAAGAGGCAGTATTATTTCATCCGTAGTCCCGGGATAAGTTGTGCTTTCCAGAATAACCAAACAACCAACCTTTAAATTCTTCGCAATTGATTTGACAGCTTCCTGTATATAGGAAATATTGGGATGATACTTCCTCTTTAACGGGGTAGGAACACAAATAATTACCGCATCAATATTCTTTAATTTTCCGAAATCAGAAGTCGCGCTGAATTTATTTTTATTAATAGCATTCTTCAATTCTTCGGTAGTAACGTCTGTAATATAAGATTCTTTTCTTGCGATGTGCGAAAGCCTGTCCTTGTCAATCTCAATGCCTAAAACTTCAAAATTCTTCTTTGCGAATTCAAGCGCTAAAGGCAAACCTACATAACCTAAGCCTACAACAGCTAATTTTGCCTGCTTTTTTAAAATCTTTTTTTCTAATTCTGCGATGTTAACCATTCTTACCTTTCCCTATCCCCACACAGACAAACCCTAATTTTTTCATCTTTTCACAATCGTAAATATTGCGGCCATCAAAAACCAAAGGCCGTCTTAATAATTTTTTAATCTTTAAAAAATCTAACTCCCTAAATTCATCCCACTCGGTTGCAACTATCAAGCAATCAGCCCCCTTGGCTGTTTCGTACGAATTCTTACAGAAAGTAACCCCTTTTAAATCTTCTTTTGCCTTTTCCATTGCCTGGGGATCATAAACCTTGACCTTTGCCCCTTCCAATTTAAGCTTACTAATTAAATCTAACGCAGGAGCATTTCGCAAATCATCAGTATCAGGCTTAAAGGCTAAACCTAGAATAGCTACAGTCTTATCTTTAATTACCCACAATACATCTTTTATTTTTCTAAAGAAATACTCTTTCTGTTGCTCATTAATATCCTTAACACTTTCAAGCATATTAAACTTTAGGCCCAATTTTTCTGAAATCGTAATGAACGCGTCTAAATCCTTAGGAAAGCATGACCCCCCATACCCCAAACCGGCTTTTAAGAAACTTGGGCCGATTCTCTTATCCAAACCTATTCCCTTGGCAACCTCTTCAACATTAGCCCCTACCTCATCGCAGATACGTGAAACTGCATTGATAAAGGAAATCTTGGTGGCTAGGAAAGCATTAGAGGCATGCTTGATTAGTTCTGCCGATTTGATATTGGTAACTACTATCGGCGCTTTAAGCGGCTCATATAAATCCATCAGGATTTCCCGGGCTTTTTTTGATTCAACTCCGATAACAATCCTATCGGGATGCATAAAATCATTAATTGCAGTCCCTTCCTTTAAGAATTCCGGGTTAGACGCAACGTCAAACTTAATATTACGCTTGATATAAGTTGAGATGGTCTTTTCAACCCATTTTCCGGTTTCAACAGGAACGGTTGACTTCTCAACAATCAACCTATAACTATCCATATTAATGGCGATATTCCGAGCGACATTTTCTATCCCCGTAAGATCAGCCTCGCCGTTTTCCAAAGAAGGAGTCCCCACAGCAATAAAAATTACCTCTGAATTCTTAACTGCATCTTTAATGCTTGTGCTAAAGATAAGCCTTTTGCTTTTTACATTGCTTAAAACTAACTCCTTTAAACCAGGCTCATATATCGGGATAATACCTTTCTTTAGGCTATTTACCTTTTTAGGATTATTATCCACGCAAATAACTTTATTGCCTAATTGCGCAAGGCATGTACCTGTAACTAACCCAACGTATCCTGAACCAACAATTGATATTTTCATTTAATTTGTTTCTCCTTATTATTTAGGAATGTTTTGAGTCCCGGGAGTCGGCGTACTGTAACTCTTATTAAATTCAAATTCCATTTCAGGGAAAGCCTTAAGCCTAAAAATCAACCAAAATGTATTTCCATGATTATACCTGGAATTGAAAGTAAAATCTGCTTCCCAACAATGTAAATCCCTTGTAATAGTATACTGTTGCTCCCTCATCCCTCTTTTAATACCCGGCTTATGCCCTCTCTCGCGAGTCTGGAAAAGCGAAACCTTCCATTTGGGATTAGCCCTCCAGTCAAAATTATATGTTATCCAATTTTGGCCTTTTCTTTCATAATGCTGGCTGATACCAAAACCTCGGTCTGTGCCAAAATTGAAATTGACATCTAGATTAACATTGGCAAAACGGCCGTACCCTGAATCAGAACGGTTCCCTGAATGCTTGTACTTAGCGTCCGCACTTACTCTTAACCAAGAATAAGGGATCAAATCAAGATCAAAATCAATATCGGAGAAATTACTCCCCAGTTTATCTCCAGTTTTTGGTTTAATTATGTAAGGAGTTGAAACAAGGAAATTGACCAAATCAACACTTTGCCCATTTCTTTTTGTCTGTAATTTATTTGTTAAGCCAAGGGAGGCCTGATTAGTTTGAGTGATTGAATCAACTCCGTCTAACTGCCTTATCCTAGAATTAACTATAGTAGGCTGATGGTTATAACTATAACCTATGGTCGGGGTAATAACATGCCTTAAGCTATTGATATCCAACCCGATGAAATTTGTTTTTATATTAAATACTCTATAGAATTTCGTACTGATGTCAGACCCTGTTATAAGCATATTCCGGATTACCGCTTGGCCATAGACATCATTGTCATAAAAAGTTTGCCTGCTTCCGACAAAAGGCGTAAAAGAAAAGATTGACACTTTCATAGGAAAAGAAAACTTATTAGTTGTATCAATCCTATTAACGTGCGTATCAGGATTACCCGGATTCTTTAGGTTCAAATTGGCAGCAGTGGTATCATTTCCAAAATAAAACCGGGTTGAACCTAATTTAACAGAAGGCAGGGAAAATCTTGCCTCAGGAATCTTCTCTAAATAACTACTTGTATACCAGCTATTCGTCCTATTCTGCAAAATGATATCTAAAGAAGAATTGCTAAAATTGTGGTGCATTGAAGCATAGCTCGGAGGCTGTGAATCTATGTCATATTCATTGCGAAAATAATCTTTTAAAACATTAAAGTCCTGGCCAAGCATCTTTCTTTTTTGGTCTACAGTCTTATAGAATTCAAACATGGCATTAGTATTATCATCAATATCCCATTTATGCCGCCACCGTCCAAAATACCGGTTGAATTTATTAGGTGACCCATCAGGAAGCCCGCTTGGAGTTTCATGAGTATAATAGAATTTAAAATCACCCTTGCCAACCCAGGGAGTTTTATAGTTGGCTCCGAATCCTTCGGCTATGCCCATCTTCTGCCTGACATCAAAGAAAATCTGCCCATCCAAATTCTCATTAAGATTATACCTCCATGCACTTGTTACAAATTTTCCCCAATCCTTACTGCTTCCGGGAGTAACCTGCACATGCATAAAAGGGTCATGAAAACTCTTGCTGAACTGAGGCAAATATAAAAGAGGGACAGGGCCTATAAAAAAAGATGCATCCTTCATCTGCACCCTATCTTTCATAAAGAAATCAACTTTTCTTGTCTTCATCTTCCAATGAGGCTGGTCAAAATTACAAGTTGTCATGTAACCTCTATGAGAAATAAACTCATTGTCATCAACCTTAACTACACTTTCAGACTTACCAAAATAAGGATTAGCCCTAAAAGCCGCATCAAGTATTATCCCGGTTTTATTCTCAAAGTTATAACTAATCTTCTCTCCTTCTATTTCTCCCTTTTTGTCCTCAAGCCGGGCTTTTCCTTCCGCTTGCCCTTCTTTTGTCTGGGTATTTAAAGTAAGTTTTTGACAAGTAAGTTTTGCGCCTTTATAAACCACCTCTACATTGCCCGTGATAACCACTTCTCTGCTATCGGTTAAATATTCAACCCTGTCTCCGTTTAAAGTAATTGGCTCGATGTTAACGCCTTTGGAAGGAATATCTATGGCATTTTCCTGCACGGCTAGAGGTGTTGCTATTTGTTCAACATTATCAGCGGCTACCTCAACGATAGGTTTTTGTTCTTCTGCGGGTTTTTCCTGAGCTAAACAAAGATTTCCAAGAATAAAAACAGATAACACACTAACTACGCTTGGTATTACCTTAATCTTGAATTTTAAATTTGAGCTTCTATTAATTATCATTATTTCTGAGGGATCTTTTTATAATCTTCTAAGAATCTTGCAATTCCAATATCCGTTAAAGGATGTTTAATCAATTGTTCAATAACCGCAAACGGAATAGTAGAAATATGGGCTCCAATTTTTGCGGCATTAACAACATGCATAGGATTACGCACTGAAGCAACAATAATCTGTGTTGCAAAATTATAATTTGAATAAATCTGCTTTATATCTGCAATCAACTGCATGCCTTCCTGGCTTATGTTATCAAGCCTGCCTATAAAAGGCGATATATAAGTAGCGCCGCACTTAGCAGCTAATAAAGCCTGAGAAGGAGAAAAACAAAGAGTAACATTGGTTTTAATGCCTTCATCGGATAAAATTTTAACTGCTTTTAAGCCTTCCTTAACAAGAGGCACCTTTATAACAATATTTTTAGCTATCTTGACCAATTCTCTTGCTTCCTTAACCATTCCCTGTGCTTCAAGGCTGATAACTTCAGCGCTGACCGGGCCAGCTACCAAAGAACAAATTTCTTTTAAAACATCTATTGAAGGCTTTTTTTCTTTAGCGATTAATGATGGATTAGTTGTTACCCCATCAATAACACCCAGGCTTATCGCTTCTTTTATCTCAAGGACATTGGCAGTATCAATAAAAATTTTCATATGATTAAAAACCCTCCCTAGCAAGAATGGCTGCCCCAATAAAACCCGCTTCATTTCCTAATTTAGCTTTTAAAACTTTAACGTGTTTTGCCTGAACATGCATTCCACGCGATCTTATTGTTTTTCTTACCTCATCAAATAAAATCTTTCCGGCCTTTGATACTCCCCCGCCAATTACAACAGCATCAAGATTCAATATATTCGTTACTCCAGTTAAAGCCAAACCTAAACAAAAACCCACCCTCTTCCAAACATCAATTGCAAGCTTATTTTGTTTTTTAGCTAATAAACTAACTTCTTCAAGGGTGATATTGCGTTTAAATACTTTTCTAGCAAATTCTTGGATTCTTGAATTGCCAATATATGTTTCAAGGCAAGCCTTCCCGCCACAATTGCATTTCGGGCCATCTTCATTTAAAAGCAAATGCCCAATTTCACCCGCAGCATTATTTGTCCCGCGAAAGATTTTCCCATCAAGGATAAAAGCTCCGCCAACACCGGTGCCCAACGTAAGGCAAAGCGAATTCTTAAATTTTCTTGCGCTTCCTAATTTAAACTCAGCAAGAGTCATAACCTTAACATCATTATCTATAAAAACTTTCAGTGCCAGCTTCTTTTCCAAAATATTCCTAAGCTTTACATTTCTCCAGCCAGCTATGTTAGTAAGGGAATGCACCACCCCGTGCTCAGCATCAATTGGCCCGGGCAAACCAATCCCAATTGCATAGATATCTTTTTTATTTAAATAATTATCTTTGATGATTTTATTAACTAAATAACAGATTGCGTTAATCAGTTTCTCTTTGTTATTATAACTCTGTGTAGGAAGGAATTGTTTGGATTTAATCTTGTAATTTAAATCCAAGAGGGCTACTTTTAAATTTGTGCCGCCTAAATCTATTCCTATTAAATATCTAGCTGCCATATCTAAGAATTATGATACCTTTAAAGTTGCCTTAAATTGTTAAATTATTAAATTAAGGTATTTTATCCTAAAATCAAACCAATTGCAATAGTTATAGTTAGTGAGGCCACAATTTACGGAAGAGCCGAAGGCGATGAACGTAAATTGTATGGCCGAACTAATCCCGCAAGCTTTTTGCGGGATAGCTATCAATTATTATTTGGATACAGGCAAACTCTGTTCTTACCTGAATGCTTTGCCATATACAAAGCCTTATCAGCGTTCTCTATCAAACGTTCCGGATTTGCAGCGCTATTTGGGAAGGCTGCAATTCCTATGCTTACCGTAATCATAATCTCTTCATCGTAAATCTTGATCTTCCTTGATTCAATTTCCTTCCTGATACGCTCTGAGGCAAGGCGGGCTTGCTCAATACTAGTTTCAGTCAGCCCAATAGCAATCTCCTCTCCTCCATACCTGCCTACAAAATCCACCTGCCTTATATTCTCTTTTATAATCCTTGAAACTTCCCTTAAGATCGCGTCTCCCACCAAATGGCCGAAATGGTCATTATATGATTTAAAATTATCAATATCTACCATTAAGAAAGAAAGATTAAGCCTAAGCTTCTTTGAACGCTTAAATTCTTCAAAAAACCTTTCCAAGAAGTATCTCCGGTTAAAAACTTTAGTCAAGGAATCTATAATGGTCATTTCCTGAATCTTTTTATAAAGTTGTATCCTTTTATACCCAAGAAGAAACTGATGCGCTAATATATCGAACTTCTCCATATCTTCTTTTGATAAATTATTTACTGCAAGATACGCGTAAGTTTTTCTCTGTAAAACAAGAGGGAATAAAGTATATTTTTTGTATTTAGCAACATCTGCTTCTTCTTTAATAAACACACAATCATCAATATTAATAAACTTCTTGATATTATCTTTAAAAAACACAAACATCTTGTCTTCATCCAGAGTTTTGTTAATAGCTTTTGTGATATCATACAAGGCAATAATTTCGTAAGCTTTATTATCCAGGAAAATATTTTCTTTCTTTACTAATTCATTTTTACTGCTCACCTCTTCAAATTCACGCTTAATCTTTTCATGAAGGCAAAGTTCTTTGCTAAACCTTGCATTAAGCTCTCTATCCAAATGAAAATACAAAATTATGGTTAATATAATTAAAAAGATTACTAACACCAAAACATTCTCCTTGCCTTAGGCAGAAACTACCCTGTTTCTTCCATTCTGTTTTGCTTCATACATGGCGCAATCAGCTTTTTTTATCAAACCGTCTTCATCGGACGCATCAGACGGGAAACTTGCAACCCCTATTGAAACACTAATATGAGTTTCCTGCCTTCTTAACACAATTTTCTCATCCCTGATTTCTTCGCAGAGTTTTGTTGCTATTTCAAGAGCTTTATCTTTTTCCGTATCCGGAAGAATCACGCAAAATTCTTCTCCCCCAAAACGGCTTACTTCAGGGTTATAATTTTTCAAGGAATCAACTATTTTTTGGCTAATTTTCTTTAATACAATATCTCCTGCAGAATGCCCATACAAATCGTTATAGTTCTTAAAATAATCAACATCCAGCATCAGCAAGGAAAAAGCTATATTCTGTCTTAAGCCTTTCTTGCATTTTTCCTTTAGATGCTCAATCAAATATCCTTTCGTAAACAACAAAGTCAAGCCGTCATGCATTGCTAATTGCTCTGTTTGCTGGTAAAATTCTCCATTTTCCAAAGCCACGGCCCCTAAATCGCAAATTGTAGAAAGCAGCCTTAAATCATCTTGAGAATAAGCATTGGGTTTAGGATTATCAAGCCTCATTAATCCTAACAATCTATTTTCACTTACAAAGGGAGAGCTGATTAACGAAGAAACAACACGCCCTTCGCTATGCAAAACCAACTTTTCCAGGTCAAAACGAAAATCCTTTTTTATATCCTCAATTAAAAGAGGGTTCGAATGCCTTAATACCCAAAAATCAAAAACATCCCCTTCCTTTTCTTTAACGATAAAATCTTTTTCTTTTTTTGTCTTAAAGAGGGTTGGTTTTTGCGTGTGGGGATCTACTAAGTACAAAAGGCAGACACCTTTATTGTTGGCTATAAGCGAAGAGGCGATATCAGCGAGTTTTTGACCAACAGTATCTAATTCCAGACTTTGATTAATAACTTCGGCTACTTCTTTGAGGCGGTTATAACGGCTGATCTTCTCGTTTAAAGCCAGGTTATTTTTTATCTCAAGGGAATCTTCATGCAAGACAACATTCAGCTTCTCCTGGATAACCTGCGTCCTATAAACAAGATTATACTTTTTGTCAATGTATCTTCTTAAGAATAAAGAAATAACAACTACTACCGCCAAAATATACAAGGCTGAAATAATAAATGGATGCTGGCAAAATGCCACAATCAGAATCAAAGGAAGGATAAAATACAAAAAAACAAAAAATAAAAAAGGAAAGATTATTTTAAAGAAACTGGGGGATTGATTAATTCCAGAATTATCATTGTTGGTGGCCCGCTTTAAATTGCATTTCTTGTTATTTTTGAAAAATGCGGGTAATGGCATAATTTCAACTATGCTTTTTTATATATTAACAAATTGTCTCTTCGGTGGTTTTATCAAAAAAATGGACTTTGCTCATATCAAAAACAACATCCAAATCCTGATTGACCTTTGGCTTATCATGTGCGCCGACACGGGCGATAAATGTATGCTTCCCCGTATTCAAATATAAATACACTTCTGAACCCATCGGTTCGTACACTTCGCAATTAACCCTTACAATATTCTCGGGAGGAGCCTCTGAAACAAAAAGCTTATCGTAAATATCTTCAGAACGGATACCAAGAACTATTTCTTTACCTACATATTTTGCCAAAACCTTATACATATCCTCAACTATCTTTACAAAAACTTTCCCTTCGTCAAAATAGAGCTTTCCTTCTTTTTTGATAATTTTACCGGCCATAAAATTCATTGGCGGCGAACCAATAAAGCCCGCGACAAATTTATTCTTAGGGTGGTCATAAATACTGATAGGATCTGCTACCTGCTGCAATAACCCGTCTTTCATCACTGCAATCCTATCGCCCATAGTCATAGCTTCAACCTGGTCATGGGTTACATAAATAATTGTGGTTTGAAGGCGGATATGTAATTTATGAATCTCTGTGCGCATCTGAACTCTCATCTTCGCATCAAGATTGCTTAGCGGCTCATCAAACAAGAAAACCTTGGGTTTTCTTACTATTGCACGCCCTACCGCAACGCGCTGCCTTTCTCCGCCGGAGAGTTCTTTTGGTTTGCGGTGAAGAAGCCGCTTAATGCTTAAAATTTCAGCCGCATCATTAACTCTTTGAATTATTTCTTTTTTTGGGATATGGCGCAATTTAAGCCCAAATGACATATTCTCTAGAACTGTCATATGTGGATAAAGCGCATAATTCTGAAATACCATAGCGATGTCGCGGTCTTTTGCAGGAACGTCATTTACCCTCTTATCACCGATATAAACGTCCCCTTCGCTTATATCCTCCAACCCCGCAATCATCCTTAAAGTAGTAGACTTGCCGCAACCTGAGGGGCCAACTAGAACCATGAATTCTTTATTCTCAATACCTAAATTGATTTGATCAACAGCACGGATTTGGCCCGAATAAATTTTTGAAACATCCTTTAAGCTTACTTGTGCCATTTTCTCATCAACTCAGATAAACTAATAATTTAGCCAAAGTCTCTTTTAGATTTTTACGGTTTACTATCATATCAACCATACCGTGCTCTAGAAGAAATTCAGAACGCTGAAATCCGGCGGGTAATTTATGCCTTATTGTCTGCTCAATAACGCGTGGCCCGGCAAACCCAATCAAAGCCTTAGGCTCAGCAATAATTATATCCCCGATACCAGCAAAAGAAGCCATAACTCCACCCATAGTTGGATTTGTCAATATAGAAATAAATGGGAGCTTAGCTTGTTTATGATAAGAAAGCGCAGCGCAGGTCTTCGCCATCTGCATAAGACTAAGTATACCTTCATACATTCTTGCCCCTCCCCCGGAACCGGAAACAATTATAAGAGGCAGTTTATTTTTAGTTGCAGCTTCTATCGCACGGGAAATCTTCTCCCCGACTACAGAACCCATAGAACCCATTATAAAGCGTGAATCAGTAACACAGATGATTACATTTTTTTTATCTAACAGGCCTTCCCCGGAGACAACAGCATCTTTAAGCCCTGTTGACTTTTGGTCCGCAGCTAATTTATCTTTATAAGTCTTTGGCCCTTTAAAATCCAAAGGATCAGCTGAAATTAAATCTTTGTCAAATTCTTTAAAGCTGTCTTTATCAAGAATTGAATCAAGGCGTTCATAGGCAGTCAGAGGAAAATGATAGCTGCATTTTGGGCAAACCTTAAGGTTCTCCTCCAATGTTTTATTATACAAAGCCTCGGAACAATTCTCGCATTTTGTCCAAAGCCCATCGGGAATTTCTTTTTTCTTTAAGCGGACTATCGTGTATTTTGGCTTTCCAAACAGTGCCATATTTATTCCTTATCTTCCTTAAATTTATGAATAAGCAAACCCGAAAGCACCTTAGGATAAAAGAAAGTTGATTTGGCAGGCATCTTGTTTCCATTTAATGCGACAGAAATTATCTGCTGCATCTTAACCGGGTTTAAGAAGAATGCGACATATTTGCTGTTTGCGTCCACTTCCTCAATAAATTTCTCCGCATCGTTGCTGAATGTGAGATTTTCATGATTATCGATTTCTTCTAATTTAAACCCAAAAGCATTTCTTAGAATTAAATAATTAAGGATTGAGACATCCAAAGACCTTGATTCTTTTGGCTTGTCAGAAATAACCTTATCAAGCATTTTAACATTTTTTAATCTTAATAACCAAAACTTTTTATCCTTATACATACCCAACACATGCTCTGAATTGCCGCATTTTTCCAAAAGAAAGAAAAACCTGGTTTTATCTTTAATTTCTTCAATATCAAAATAATCCTTAATATTCGCTTTAAAATTTTCTAAATCAAACTTGGTTTCCATCTTTACAAGGCGATGAATCGGTAAAATCGTAAGCCCGCGAAGGTCGGTATTCGTAAAATAAGCTAAGACATAATTAAAACTCTCATCCCCGGTAAGTTTTCCAAGCTTCTGCCTCATCTCCTCACGATAATTACAAGCAACTTCATAGCGATGATGGCCGTCGGCAATAAATATATTCTCATCCTCCATACCTGATTGAATCAAATCAATCTGTTCGGGGGAATCCAGCCTCCAGATTTTATGCACGCATTTATCCCTATCGGTTACTTCAATAAAAGGTTCTTTATTTTGGATATGCTGACGGTATAAACGCTGAATTACGCGTTTATTATCTGCAAAAATAGCAAATATCGGGCTTAAATTAGCTTTCACCTGCCTTAAAAGTTTAAACCTGTCTTCTTTGGGGCCGGTCCGGGTATGTTCATGCCCAAAAACCCCAGCGCTCCTCTCAGGGAGACGTAAAAGAGATATAAACCCAAGCCTTACCTTTGTCTCACCTTTAATCTTATATTGATGGCTGTAAAAATATATCGCGGGAGACTTATCTTGAACCAACACCTCTTCTTTTATCCAATCCCTGAAGCATTCAGCTGAAGCCTTATACTTGTCTTCAATGCTTGAATCTTTTCTAAATAATACGTGAATAAAATTATGCGGGTCTGCTTCAAGATAATATTTCTGGTCGGCTGGAGAAATTACATCATATGGAGGACAGACAACTTTGGACAAATTCTTGTTCTTATCTTGATTAAAAATTAAAGCTGAAAAAGGAAGTATTTTAGTCATTAAATTATCCTGCAACTTTCTTTAAATTAAATAGTGGAAAAAATGTCCCCCCGATTAAAGCACCAAAACCGTCAATAAACACATCCAACCCGGAACAATACCGGTTTGGAACAAACAACTGGTGGTATTCGTCGCTGACTCCGTAAGTAACTCCAAAAAGACAGGTAAAAACAGCAAGGCTAATTAACGTTACGTTTAAATAAGAAGTCTTTAGTGCGCGCGCAAAAAACAAACCAAGGACAAAATAAGCAAGAAAATGGAATATCGTATCCTGATAAGTTACCACATGAGGGATTTTCTGTCCGGGAATTGAAGAAGCATAGAATATTGCTCCCATGCCAATTAAAACCGGCAGCCAAAGATTTAAGATCTTTTTCATAACTTTTACTATTTGCTATGCGGGCACGAACCGCATCCGTCATGCGACTTAGGGCAACTACCAGTATTTTTCTTGTGCTCTTGTGCGCTTGTGCTCTTTTTGTAGTCTGTCGCGTAGAAACCAGAACCTTTAAAAATTATCCCTGCGCCGCTTCCTATAAGCCGTTTTACTTTTTTATTGCACTCGGGGCATTTTTTTAACGGTTCGTCGCTCATTTTCTGGAATTTTTCAAATTTATGTCCGCAAGACAAACATTCATAATCATAAGTAGGCATTATTTCTCCTGTATTCTTACCTGAAAGTTCTTTTTATTTTATCAGTAAAGCTTTCTTTGTTTATATTATCCCCAGAGGCTTTGGCAAATTCTTCAATTAAACGCCGCTGCTCCGCATTAAGGCTTTTAGGTATATCCACATCAACCTTAACTAATTCATCTCCAATCCCTTTTGAGTGCACATCAGGAATTCCTTTTTCTTTAAGCCTGAATATGCTTCCCGATTGGGTTCCCGCAGGAATCTTCATCTCTACTTTACCGCCTAAAGTCGGGACTTCAACTTGAGAGCCCAAAATCGCCTTTGATAAACTTATTTTAATCTCTGTCAAAATATCGTTATTATGCCTTTCAAAAACCGGATGTGGATGGATTTCAATAACTACATATAAATCCCCCCTGTTGCCGGCTGTTCCGGATTCACCTTCGCCTCTTACACGCAGGCTTGAACCGGTATCAACCCCAGCAGGAATCTTTACTTTAATTTTTCTGGAAACTTTTGTCCGGCCTTCTCCATTACATTCAGAGCAAGGAGTTTGGATTATCGATCCTTCGCCTCCACAGCGGGAACAAGTTTGTGCAATTTGAAAAAATCCATTAGAAACTACCGTTCGTCCGCTTCCTTTGCATTGAGGGCAAGTATTTTTCTTGCTTCCGGGCTTTGCACCGGTGCCGGAACAATTAGAGCAAACTTCATATCTAGGCAAAGTAATTGTTTTCTCTGTACCAGTTGCGGCTTCTTCCAAAGTAATACTTACAGCAACCTCAAGATCCCTTCCCCGTTTTGCGCGCCTTCCTCCTCGAGTTCTCCCTCCAGAAATATCATACCCAAGGTCGCCGAAGATTTCATCAAACAATCCTCCACCAACGCCAAAATCTCCAAGATCCTGAAATACGCTGTTAAAATCCGCTCCCTTAAAGATATCTTCATAAGCATATTTCTGGTCGATACCAGAGTGTCCGTATTGATCATAAAGAGCACGCTTCTGCGAGTCAGAAAGAACCGCATAAGCCTCTGAGATTTCTTTAAATTTTTCCTCAGCTTCTTTTTTCTGCTCATGAGGAACCCTATCAGGATGATATTTTAAAACTGCTTCCCTGTAGTTTTTCTTTATCTCATCAAGGCTGGCATTCTTCTGAACACCCAATATTTCATAGTAATCACGCTTAGTAGACATGTATTTAAACCGTTTCAAGTTTCAAGTTGCAAGTTTCAAGAAAAACAGTTTCGGCATTCACCTGAAACCTGAAACTTGAAACCTGAAACATTCTTATTTATTTCTTATCATCTTCCTCTTTAAACTCCGCATCAATTACATCATCTTTCTTGCCTTTTTCCTCTGTTGGCCCTTCCTGCTCCTGGCCACCTTGAGGCCCAGCTCCGCCTGCTTGCTGCTGTTGCTGTTGTTGCTGCTGTTGCTTTTGCGAAGCCTGCTTATAAATTTCTTCGGCTAATTTATGAGAAGCCTTGGTCAGGTCTTCCATTCCTTTCTTAATTCTTTCAATATTCTTATCTTTTATCGCAGTCTTTAAATCATTGGCTTTAGCTTCAATATCAGCGCGTTCAGCTTGGCTGACTTTATCGCCATAATCTTTCAATGATTTTTCTGTTGCATATACCAGATTATCCGCCTGATTGACTGCTTCAACTTCTTCTTTTTTCTTGGCATCATCCGCTGCAAACTTCTCAGCATCCTTAACCATCTTTTCAATTTCTTCCTTAGAAAGTTTCTTAGGAGCGGTAATCCTAATTGATTGTTCCTTACCAGTTCCTAAATCTTTTGCCAAAACATGCACGATACCATTTGCATCAATATCAAAAGAAACTTCTACTTGAGGAACTCCGCGAGGAGCTGCGGGGATACCCACTAAATCAAACCTTCCCAACTCAACGTTATCATCTGCCATCTGTCGCTCGCCTTGAAGAACACGAATAGTAACAGCAGTTTGATTATCCGCAGCAGTAGAGAATACCTGTGACTTACGAGTTGGAATTGTTGTGTTTCTATCAATTAATTTTGTATTAACCCCGCCTAAAGTTTCAATACCCAAAGACAATGGAGTAACGTCTAACAAAAGAACATCCTTTACATCGCCTTTAATAATTGCCGCTTGTATTGCAGCGCCCAAAGCAACGCATTCCATTGGGTCAACGCCACGTTCAATCTTTTTGCCAAAATAATCTTCAACAAATTTCTGAACAATGGGCATCCTGGTCGGGCCACCTACCATAATTATTTTATCTACGCCTTTATCGGTAAAACTAACGCCTTCCTTTTCAAAAGAATTCTTGGCATCTTTTAATGCCTGCTCAAGAGGGCCGCGGCATCTATCAATAATGGGGCCAACTAACTCTTCAAGCTTAGCGCGGTTAATTGACATGGTTAAATGCTTTGGTCCAGTTGCATCAGCAGTAATAAAAGGAAGATTTATATCAGTAGTTAATGTGCTTGAGAGTTCAACCTTTGCTTTTTCTGCTGCTTCGCGCAAACGCTGCATTGCCATCTTGTCATTTTTTAAATCAATACCTGTGTCACGCTTAAACTGATTGGCGATATAATCAATTATCACATTATCCATATCAGTTCCGCCGAGCTGAGTATCTCCACTCGTTGCCATTACTTTAAATCCGCCCTCTTTCCACATTTCCATAATGGTAACGTCAAGAGTTCCTCCACCAAAGTCAAAAACTAATATTTTTAATTCTTTTCCTGCTTTTTCCAGCCCATATGCAAGGCATGCTGCCGTAGGCTCATTAATAATACGTAAAACTTTTAATCCTGCAATTTCTCCTGCATCTTTAGTTGCCGTTCTTTGGTTATCATCAAAATAAGCAGGACAAGTGATAACTACTTCTTCTACTTTATCACCTAAATAAGCTTCTGCATCCTGTTTAACTTTCTGTAAAATAAATGAAGAAATCTGCTGAGGGGAATATTCTTTTCCATAGACCTTAAAGTGATAATCTGAACCCATCTTTCGTTTAGCTGCCTGGATTGTTCCTTCTGGGTTAATCGCAGCCTGACGCCTTGCGGGTTCTCCAACCAAGCGTTGCCCGTCTTTCGTAAAAGCAACATAAGAAGGAAATGCTTTTCCTGAAGCAACCCCAGCGCCTTCAGCAGAAGGTATGATTACAGGCCTTCCACCTTCCATAACCGCAGCAGCTGAATTTGAAGTCCCTAAGTCGATTCCAATAACTTTAGCCATATTATCCTCCCTTTTTGGAAACTTTAACTTTTGAAGTCCTTATAATTCTATCGTTTAATAAATACCCTTTTTGCAATTCTTCTACAACTGTGTGATCCGGGAAATTCTTATCTTCAACCTGCATCAATGCTTCGTGGAAATTTGGATCAAATATTTTTCCTTTCGCCTCAATTGGCTTAACGCCATGTTTCTTAAGCGTCTCATAAAAATGCGCTAAAATCATCTCAACGCCTTTTAAGAATGCCGGCAAATCTTCATGCTTGGCTTGCGCCAATTCAACTGTGCGTTCCAGATCATCCAAAACATTTAATAGTTCAAAAATAATATCCTCATTAGCAAACTTTATAAAATCCTGCTTTTCTCTTTCTATGCGTTTACGCGTATTGTCAACATCTGCCTGCATCCTGAGCATTTTATCCCAAGACTCTTGCCCTTTGGCAGCGTCTTCTTTCAGCTTGAGATACTCAGCTTCTTTAAGAGTAATAATGTTTTCTTCTTTCTTGTGGTTCTCTTTGTGATTTTCTTTTACGTTTTCTTTATGCTCTTCCATATTAAATAGTCTCCAAAACCTCTGTTAAGACGTCCGAGATATAACTTAGAGCAGGAATGATATGATTATATTCCATGCGCATTGGCCCTAATACCGCAAGTTTGCCCGATGGCTTATCTTTTCTGCGATAATTAGAAACAATTAAAGAACAATTCTCCATCCCCGGACAGCCTAATTCACTGCCTATATAAACCTTAACCTTTTCATTAAAATCCCTGTTAATAACATCCAATAGCCGCTCTTTATCTTCTATCATTTTAATCAATATGCGAATTTTTTCAGAATCATTAAATTCCGGCTGCTCAAGGACACGGCTTAACCCTTTATAAAAAAGCTTATCATGCCAATCAAGAAATGAAACTATGCCTGCGTAACGGGTAATCGTAGAAATAATTACTGAAGTGTTTTCAAGAGCGTCTTCCAATCGCCGCATTTCTTTTTTGTATTCCTTGACTATACAGTCCTTTTCCTCGTCCAATAGCTCCATCTGAGAAATCAAAAAATCAACATAATAGCGATAACCCTTGCTTGTAGGAATTCTTCCGCCAGAAGTATAAGGATGTGCAAGATAACCTGACTCTTCAAGCTCCGCAAATATATTTCTTATTGTAGCAGAGCTTAAATCAAATTCTTCCGCAATATCATCCGAAGCAACAGGCGAAGCGTTGCCTATATACCGGTTGATCGCCGCCCTTAAAATTGACCTTCTTCTTGTATCGTAATCTACGTTTTTAACCATATTTTTGCTTTAAATTAGCACTTTTCAATAAAAAGTGCTAGCCGATTCCTCTTTTTCTTTTAACTGCTTACTTCCCATAGGATAAGGTTAGATTTTATCATAATTCTTTAGTTTGTCAATCCTTTGGATTAACTGTCATCTGGCTTAATGTCATTCCCGCGAAAGCGGGAATCCACGCTATTGCCTGGATCCCTGCTTTCGCAGGGATGACAAAAGAAACTCAGAAACGACAACAACGCTTCCCGCTTAACGAAAAACTATCTTTCCGTCCTTACCTAAATCAGCTATTACCTTCTTTCCTTCTTTAAGGCTGCCGTCTAAGAGCTTTACAGAAAGCGGATCCTGCAAACTTCTTTGAATCGCCCTTCTTAGCGGGCGAGCTCCAAAATTAACGTCAAAACCGTTCTCTGCAAGATAATCTTTGGCTGCCTGAGATATCTCAAGTTCAATGCCAAGGAGCGCTAATTTCTTATAAAGCGGCTCTAATTCAATATCCACAATCTTCCCAATATCGCTTTTTGATAGCGGATTAAATACAATGATATCGTCAATACGGTTTAAGAACTCCGGACGGAAGTATTTTTTTACTTCAGATAACAACTTATTTTTAACTTCTTTAAATGCAACATTTTCTTCCTTTTGCGTGCGGAATCCAATTGAGCCATGCTGCTGAATAATTTCAGCACCGATATTAGAAGTCATAATTATAACCGTATTCTTAAAATTTACCGTCCTTCCTTGTCCGTCAGTTAGCCTGCCATCATCAAGAATCTGGAGCAATAAATTAAAGACTTCCGGATGAGCCTTTTCTATTTCGTCAAAAAGTATTACTGAATACGGCCTGCGACGCACTTTTTCAGTTAATTGCCCGCCTTCATCATAGCCAACATATCCCGGAGGAGCGCCGATTAACCGGGAAACACTGAATTTTTCCATATATTCAGACATATCAATCCTGATTAAAGCATCTTCATCGTCAAACAGAAACCAAGCCAAAGTTTTCGCAAGCTTAGTTTTTCCAACTCCTGTAGGCCCCATAAATATAAATGAACCCATAGGCTTTAATTCATCTCCTAATCCGGAACGAGACCTTCTGACGCAAGATGAAATAACATCAATTGCTTCATCTTGCCCGACAATTTTTGTTTTAAGGCGCTCTTCCATTTGAATAAGCTTTTGGGCATCCTGCTCCATGAGCTTAGTTAAAGGAATTCCCGTCCATTCGGCAACAACACTTGCCACATCCTCATCACTAACTTCCTGCCTTAACATACCCGATTCCTTATTAAGCGCTGCGAATTCTTCGTTAAACTTTTTTAGCTCTTTCTCTAATTCAACTAATTTGCCATATTTGATTTCTGCAGCTTTGTCTAAATCTCCGACTTTTTCCGCATTAACAGCTTCATTCTTAAATTGCTCAATCTTTTCTTTTACTTCCTGAATTTTTACGATAACAGCCTTTTCCTTATCCCACTGTTTTTTCTTTTGCTCTAAGGTTTTTTTAAGAGAATCAATCTCGGCTTCAATTTTTTTAAGTCTATCCTGAGAAATTTTATCCTTTTCCTTCTTTAATGCCTGTTTTTCAATTTCAAGCTGCATGATTTTTCTTTTTGCAGAATCAATCTCAACCGGCATACTATCAATTTCAATTCTTAGACGAGAGGCAGCTTCATCAATTAAATCAACCGCTTTATCCGGCAAGTGCCTGTCGGTAATATAACGATTTGACAAAGTTGCGGCTGCAATAATCGCAGAATCCTGAATACGCACACCGTGATGAATCTCATATTTTTCTTTTAGGCCTCTTAAAATTGCAATCGTATCCTGCACATCCGGCTCTTCCACAAAAATCGGCTGGAATCTTCTTTCAAGAGCGCTGTCTTTTTCAATGTATTTCCTGTACTCATTAAGCGTCGTTGCTCCAATGCAGCGCAATTGCCCGCGGGCAAGCAAAGGCTTAAGCATATTTGAAGCATCAATTGCTCCTTCTGCTGCCCCTGCTCCTACAATAGTATGAAGTTCATCTATAAACAAAATTACCTGTCCGTTCTTACTTTTTATTTCATTTAAGACAGCCTTCAAGCGATTTTCAAATTCCCCTCGGAATTTTGTACCAGCGACCAAAGAACCCATATCTAAAGCAATAATCCTTTTATTTTTTAAACCCTCAGGCACATCATCAGAAGTTATACGCAAAGCCAAGCCTTCAACAATCGCAGTTTTTCCAACGCCAGCTTCACCGATTAAAACAGGATTATTCTTTGTCCTTCTGGAAAGAACCTGCATCAGGCGCCTAATCTCTTTATCTCTTCCAATAACAGGATCAAGCTTAGATTTCTGGGCAAGGTCAGTTAAGTCAAGCCCGTATTTTTCCAAAGCATTAAATTTTTCTTCAGGATTTTCATCAGTAATCCTATGGCTTCCGCGAATCTCAGTTAAGCTTGATAAAATTTTATCCTTATCAATTCCTTTTTTCTTTAACTCCTTAGTAAATACAGAATCAGTATCTGATAAAAAAGCCAATAATATATGTTCGCCCGAAACAAAATCATCTTTTAAATGCTTTGCCTCAAGACTTGCACTAGATAATAATTTATTCATCCTTGATGAAAGATAAACTTGCGAATTCCCACCGCTTACCGCGGGCTTTGAATTTAAATCTTCTTTTAACAGTTTAAGCGTTGAAGAAACTGAAATTTTTAATTTCTCTAAAGTTTGAGCGACAATACTATCCTGCTGTTTTAATAAAGCAACTAGCAAATGTTCAGGCTCAACTTGTTGATGGCCTGATTCTGTTGCAAGGCTAATCGCATCCTGAAGAGCTTCCTGTAATTTAGTTGTAAATTTATCTAATCTCATATTTTCTCCTTATTAGCACTAACCATACTAGAGTGCTAATGACAAGTTAAAAAAAATTTACTCTTCTACTTCTCTTTGTAAGATTATTTTAATTCCGTGAATATTAACACGTTTATCTTCCATTAGATAATGAACATATTCTAACCGCTTAACATCTTTAAGGGAATAAAGACGGCTCTTTTTCCCAATGCGTTTGGGACAAACAACCCCTGACTTATCCAGTTGCCTTAATGTCCAAATCGGCAAATCAACCAGCTTGCTCACAACGCTGATTACATAAACCGGTTCATCAGGACTAATATAAATATCAAAAAGAGGCATTCTTCCCCTCCATGCTCTAACCAAGAAGAGTATACATTACCTAACAAATTTGTCAAGTAAAATTAATAAATTTTGTTAGGTATTCTAACAGACATCTTCTAAGTCTTTGTTATGTAGCAACTTATTGTATAGGACTTTTGGGAGAGAAACTTCAACTTTTATGCCTTTTTGGAGATATTTAATCTGTTTGACCTTCCCTTCTTTATGAAAAAGATTCACAAGATCCATCCTTGAATGAGGAAGCACAACTTTAACCTGAACCATTCTACCTGCGAAATTATCCGCAATCTTCTTCAACAATACATCAATATGCGTTTTAAATTTAGCGGATATCTCCACCGTATCATCAAACTCTGCTTTTAATTTTGAAATCCACAATTTCTCATCAACAAGATCTATTTTATTTAAAACTGTTATCATTTTTTTCTTATCAGCTCCTAATTCTTTTAAAACCTGCAGCACTGCCTTATTCTGATCCAATACGCGCGGGCTGCTCACATCTAAGACATGAAGCAATAAATCAGCCTCCACGACTTCTTCAAGCGTTGCCTTAAACGCCTCAATTAAATGGTGCGGAAGATTGTGCAAGAAACCAACCGTATCTGAGATTACAATATTCTCTCCGGTCGGCAATTGCAGAGCCTTATAAAGAGTATCCAGGGTTGTAAAAAGCCCGTTAGATTCAACCTGGCCTGCATCGGTTAATGCATTTAATAATGTAGATTTACCTGCATTTGTGTAACCAACCAACGCAACTGACGGCGTGAGATTATCTTTGCGCTTTTTCCGCATGGTTGTGCGGTGTTTTACAAACTGCGAAATTTCTTCTCTTAACCTATCAATACGTTTCCTAATTATTCGCCTGTCAACTTCAAGTTTTGTTTCTCCGGGGCCGCTTGTACCGATTCCACCGCCTGTCCGGGAAAGTATAATCCCCTTTCCTATTAATTTTGGCATTAGATATTGCAGCTGAGCCAATTCAACCTGCATTTTCCCTTCCTGGCTCTTGGCATGCCGGGCAAATATATGTAAGATTAGCTGAGTCCTGTCTATAGTCTTTTTCCCAATCACATCCTCTAAATTACGCTGCTGGGTCCCGGAAAGATCATGGCTAAAAATTACTACATCAATTTCCTGCACTTGGACAAGGGCTGCGAGCTCTTCAGCCTTTCCGCTTCCGATAAAATAACCCGGAGTCGGTTTATCGCAATTGCAGATTATATTATCAATTGCTTCAACGCCGCAGGCAGCAACTAATTCTTCAAGCTCATAGGCGACATCTTCTTCATCCCAGGCTTCTTTTTCACTTCTTAATTTTATCGTTACCAATAAAGCTTTTTCCATTTAGCTCCTTAACAAATTACTGATTTTTTTAGCTGTCCCTGCCGGTTTATCCTTACTCTCAACCTTAACCCAATTAATGCGCTTGTCTTTTCTAAACCATGTTAATTGCCTTTTGGCATAATTTCTGGTATTCTGCTTCATCAATTTTTTTGCTTCTTCTAAATCATAAAGCCCGTCAAGAGAACCTTTTATCTCTTTTATCCCTATTGCGTAAGAAGCGGTTTTACTTAATTTTTTCTTCAACAGCTTCTTAACTTCGTTAACTAAACCCTGTTCAAACATTTTATCAACCCGCTCTTCAATTCTTTGGTAGAGTTTATCACGCTGCATATCCAAACAGAATATCCTGACATCATATTTATCTGTAAGGCCGACCCTTTCTTTTTGTAATTCTGAAATAGGTTTGCCCGTTGCTTCAAAAACTTCAAGAGCCCTCACAACCCTCTTTAGGTCATTCAGATGAATCTTCTCTGCAGAAATCTTATCAACCTCTTTTAACCTATCATATAAATACGCGTTTCCTTTTTCCTGCGCTAATTTAAAAAGATTTTCCCGGATACTCTTCTTTGGAGGCTTCATTTTAAAGATGCCATCAACCACCACAGACATATAAAGCCCGGTGCCTCCGACAAATATGGGAGTTTTTTTCTTCTTTACAATACCAGCAATTAATTTATCCGCTTCTTTATAATATTTTGAAGCATCGTATTCTTTTTCAGGTGCAATCGCGGCAATTAGATGATGAGGAACTTTTTTTAACAATCCCTGTGATGGCTTTGAAGAAATAATCTCCATCCCTTGATAAACCTGCATAGAATCACAGGATATTATTTCTGCGTTAATTTTCTTAGCCAGGCACACTGCTGTTGCGGATTTTCCGACAGCAGTCGGACCTACGATAAAAACAACTTTTTGTTTCATAAATTATGGGATTATCTTTGTAGGATAGCCTTCTTGCTCAAGCTTGTCCCGGAGTTCTTTAGCATCATTGTGGCTTGTAAGTTTTCCGACTCGGACTTTATAATATTTCTTCCCCCGGCTGGAAAGGCCTTCTTCAATATACGCGGAATATCCTTTGGCGGATAGCTTTGCGATAAGATTCTTTGCATTTAATTCGCTGGAAAATGAACCGACTTGGATAGTATACGAGTAATCGCCTTTTGCATCAGGCACAGTATTTAAATCCTTGATTAATTCTTCCCCGGAATAAAGAGGAAATTCTTTTTTAAGCTTAGCCAGATATTCCTTTGCCTGCTCAGTATCTCCCTTTTTAAAACCAACCTGTCCTAATAAAGAATAAAGCTCTGGTTTTAATTTTGTATTTGGGCTGTCTTTAAGTATCTCCTTATAGCACTCTTCGGCTTTAGAAAAATCCCCTCTTAAGAAATAAGTATTCCCTAATGCAAGCTTTGCGTCATCCTTAAATTTACTATTCTTAAATTCCCTTAAGATTATCTCAAAAATATCAGAAGCCCGCAGAATATTGCCGTCTTTTAAATAACTTAACCCAAGGATATAATATAATTCGTCGAGCTCAGAAGTATCACTAGCTTGAGCCAAAATATTTTCTCCTTCTTTGATTGCTTCTTTATAATTGCCTTCCATTAAATTTATTTTGATTCTTTCAGTATCCGAGGCATAGGCCATCTTGAAACTCAAAGCAATTAACAAACAAGCTGCCAATGTTATTATCCTGAAACTTCTCATTTTTTCCCCTTAGATATTTTAAGCTGTAAATCCAATATTAAAGCATGCCTTTTTTCTTTTTCTTCTTTAGGCACATCATCAGGCATACTTGCGGCAGCTGTGTGCGGACGCGGCGAATATTTAAAAATAAAAGCCGCATTAAATTTAACTTCTTTTACCAAATCAAAAGTATCCTGAATATCTTTTTCGGTTTCAGAAGGGAAACCCACAATGATATCAGAAGTTAACTCTCCACCCTTAACAATTCTACGGTAATTCTTTACTAATTCCAAGTAATATTCTTTTGTATATCCGCGGTTCATTAATTTTAAAACCCTATCCGAGCCTGATTGAATCGGTAAGTGTAAATATTTTCTTAACTTCTCAAGCTCTGCCATCGCCTTAAATAATTCTACCGAAGCATCCTTGGGATGCGATGTCACAAAACTAAATTGTTTAAGCCCGTCTATATCGTTGACTTTTCTTAAGAGCTCCGTAAATCGAGGATAGCTGTTCACATTCTGCCCTAAGAGCGTGATTTTAGTTATCCCGGCAGCAATATCTTCTTTGATTTCTTTTAAAATGTCTTCACTTGGCCGATGCCTTAAAGCGCCCCGGACAAACGGCACAACGCAATATGAACAATAATTCTCGCATCCTTCAGAAATAACTACAAACGCATGTTCTTTATCTAAATGAAAGCCGGTGTGATAAATTTCATTTTCTCTGAAATCCGCATCAGTTTCATAGATTTTCTTTTCGTAGGGGCTATTCTTATGCTTCTCAATTTCTTTTAAGATTTTTGGAATCTTTGCGATGTCGCGCGTGCCAACTACAAAATCAACTTCCGGAGCCCGCTCAAAAATTGATTCACGATAATTCTGAGCCATGCATCCTACAATCCCAATAACAGGAATTGTATTTATTTTTCGAGAACTACCTTTAAGCTGTTTAGACCTAGTTTTTGCTATCTTTCCTATCCCACTCCACACTTTTTCTTCCGCCAACTGCCGCACAGAACAAGTATTAAAAATAACAATATCTGCCTCATCAGGCTCGTCAATAATCTTATAGCCTTCTTTCTCAAGAAGCCCAGCAATTACCTCCGAATCCCGCACGTTCATTTGGCAGCCGAAAGTACGTATATACACTCGCTTATTTCCAGTCATTTTCCGCATAAAAATTAGAATTACTCTCTAAAAAGCGCTACTAACGTACGGTTACCGAACATTTCTACAATTCTAACTTATTTTTTTATATTAAAATTACGCTATGTGTTCTCAAAATTTTCACAAACATGTATCAAAAAATAAATTACTTAACAGAACTACCTTGTTTAATATTAAATCCTTTTCGCCAAATCAGGGGAATTCTATATACAGCACTTTTAGGTATATATTTAAGGAATCCAATAGATCTCAACTCTTCAATCCTTTTTGCACAATCTTGACCTAAAATTCTTTCTAAGGAAGCGTTGTCGTGTTCGACTCGACTATTTTCAAATTTCAAGAAGCATTCTTTCAAATGATTAAATTCTGCAAACAAAAAGTTATTTTTCTTATTGATCGATAATATTCCCAATGCCTTTTTAAAAGAATCTTCTTCAATTAAATATTCTTGGGCTTCCGGTTGGGATCGAAAATTCTTCAGTTGAACTGATTTTGCAAACTTAAAAAAGTCAATAATATCCCTGGGTGTCACAATATCATTACCATCCGAACAGCAACTATATAACCAATCAAATGTTTTACTTTTTCCAATCTTAGGGGGAAAAAGTCTATAAAATATTTCTTCACGATAAGACTTATCTCGATCGATTCTTTCTGAATTAAAGCCAAAGAAATTTCTAACATGCTCAATTGATGACAAACGCTTAGTAATTAAAAAAAGTATGTCATCTTTAGACCAAGACATCGCTGATGAACATCTATCTGCTATATGTGTCATTGCAGCAAACCCATCCGAGGCCAAGTAATCGAGAATATCCTCCCGAAGAAATATCTTAACTCTAAGGAATGGGTCTGAAAAGTTATAAGCGGCTCTCAACAAACCGCGTAACCCATATTTTTCCGTGACGCTTCTATGCAAGAAAATTTCGTCTAATCTATCAAGCATAATCCAAATTCTAATATTATTCTTTTTAAGAATTTCTACAATTAAATCCTTGAACTCGGTAAGATATAGTGGCCTTTTAGATATTTCTTCCCTTGCAAGCGGTTCTATTTCTAGGATAGGCTTAAAAGACTCTGGCAATGAAGTAATAGGATTTATTTTGGTTTCAACCCCAACTTTCTTTTTTGCGTTTCTAAATAGATCAATGAGCGACATGGGTGCTTCTTTGAAATCGAATCCTGACTTTACAATTTTTAAACCCATGTTCGATAAAAGTCCATCTATTCTTTTAATATCATCGTCCAGTAGTTGTCTTCTCAATTGCTCAGCATTAAAAATAAGCTTATATACTAAAACAATAAAATAGAGACTCCAAAAATTGATAAATTCTATTTCAGAATAATCTTCGAACTCTTTTTGGTATAATTTGAAGATAGGATCTCCTGTGGCCTCTACACCAAAAATAGGGTAAAGGTTCTGCTTCTGTATCATCATATCTCTTATGAAAAATAACAATCTATATAATGCAGTCTTCCCAGACCCTTTCATCCCCTTAACAATATCTATCCGATCATAATAATATAAATCACTAAATTCTTGAGTTTCAATTCTAGCGATTTCCAAAAGCGCATCTTTCTCAGCAGTAGAAGCCCCTAAATCAAAGGAGTTCAAGAGACTATCGACATCATTGGGTTTAAACATTTCGCACTCCTTTCTCTGCTTGCAAAAAAAGTCATTCCAAAATAAACTTGCAAAACAAATCACCTAATTCTGTAATCTGATAAATATTTCTAACACCCTCACCTCTCACCTGTGGAATTACTTCAAGTTCAACTAGGCCAGCCGAAGAAAGTATTTGTGCTTCGTGAGGTTCCAAATGAAGACGTTTATTGCCCCTTTCAAGCTTATGCAAATCTTGTATTATGCAGCGATCAATAGCTACTGCTAAACGATGAAAAATTAAATAATCGTACCTATTATTTACAAAACCCGAGAATGCCCGTGCAAGTAATTCTGATTTATCCATATCATCGAGTTTATTAATTAACAAAATAAGATTTTCTCCTACTCGTACACGAAACTTAAGATCTGAATCAAGACGAGCTGTAAATGCTTGACGTTCTTGAAAAGAGATATCCGATAGTGCAAATAAAAATCTTTGTAGCTTCTTCGTGAATATGTACCCTTGAGTCTTTATCCCAATGCTGAATAAGTTAGCTACTGTACCTACCACAGGGATATCTTTCAATATTCCTTCCTGCAAAAAATGATCAATAGCGATTTCGCTAGCCTCTTTAATCAAATCCTTTCCTCCTGAGTTACCTATAACGGCCAACAAAGAATTCTCTATTGAAATCTGCTTTTCCATTCTAATCACCGAAGCCACTTACGTTCGGTTCCCAATACAATATTTTCTTTAACTCATTATCAGGGTGATCGTTATCGTAACCGTACAAGCCTCTCAAAAATTGTAAAACTGAGTTGTAATAACTCGCCATACGGTCAGCCGAAGGTCTTTATGTAATCCTATTCTTCTTCATAATTACCATACATAGTCCGTTATTCCTGCAAAATCAGGAATCCATAACCTCATCATTAGTTGATTATGTAACCTACATACTGATTCACTAAAGATGTTGCGTTGTAGAAAAATATCCCAGCTCATCTATTATATCAGGCTTAGCAAAATCCTTTAGTAATTCCTTAGCAACTAAAAGAACCTGATTATCGGTATGATATTTGAAAACAATACTACTAATAACCTTATCCAGATCTAAAGATGATGGGGAATCACTAAAAATTACCGTTATCGTTAGACTCATTCTTTGTGTTGGATAAAGCGTCCCCATTCTCTCTGCAATTATTCGATAACTTTTTTCACTGAGATTTATTTCTCTTGCTTCATCAGATAGTAAAATTTCTGGTTTTTCTATAGTTACAGCATACTTCCCAGAGTTAAAACAATTATACCTTATCTCAATTGTTTTCTTGGCTTTTAGCACTTCTTTATCAACATTGAATTCTATCTTTGGCATTATGTCGTTTATTAAATCGATAACATTTACAGATGTTTGCACTCTTTTTTGTGACAATTCTATCTTCGATTCAATCGCTTTAAGATAAATACCTCCAAAGACTGTCGCTACACAAATGCAAAACGTATTAATAATCCCTACTACCAATTGCCACTTCTCTATTCCACTATTGTTCTGTTCGGTCATTGACCACCACCTCCATTCTTAGCGCCCTTTCTTACAAATTGCTAGAACACATTATTTATTTACACAATTGGATATTGTGTCCCTGCAATACGTTACACCAATTTACGCTTAACTTATAGTTACAAATAATTTAACTTCTTTAATATCCCCAAAATCATCACGCAGTACTTGCACCAACCGCCAAACTTTTTTCCGTTGGCATTAAATCACAGAAATAATAACGGTTATCTCTCAAAACAACCTCACCCTTTTCGCATTGTATTTGCCTTGAGAATATTGGACCATCATACACAAATGAATGGAATTCCCCATTTTCACCGCAAGGATCAAATTAGAAAACTGTTTCCGAATTGTTCGGGAAAATGGACCATACCCACTGTCCCGATTAGGTACAAAACAGTTTCCGCTTTAAATTAAAAACAGTTAACTATTCCCATTACTTCCTGCGCCCTCGTAATTTATTTTCTCAATCTCTCAATCAACACCGGCATAAGCCCTGAATTTACAGAGTCATCAACCTGCACCACATTTATCGGAGCGCTCTTCCAATCCGACTCTAAGCGCTTTTTTATCTTGGGATTTGTCTTCCTCGCGTTAAGTATTTTATGCTTAGTCGTTGTCATTGCCTGCAGCACCCGCAGTTTACCGGCGCAATCACCCCGCCGCCAACCGGATATTACTTTAGCATTAAGCGCGTTAGTAAGCTTATCCGGATCTTGTTTATCCATCCACTTAGTATCAACCTGATGCTCATACCAGATAAACGGCTGTAATGAACTTTGGACATCCGCGATGACAATAATATTAGCGCCTGCTGCCCAAATATCACCAGGGGTCGTAGAAGCAAAATCTCCTCGCGTAGCAAGGGAAGCGCCAAACTCTTTATTTATTAACTGAAAATAATCTTCTGTTTCATCGCTATTCATCCTGCCGGTTTCAGAATAAAGCTCCTGCATATGAAGAATGATAATTTCCTGCGGATACTCGCGTAAGAAATCTTCAATCTGAGTAAACACCCCTCCTTCTCCAAGTAACGGTGTTGACATCCACATATGCTCAATCTGATAAGCCCCATCCTGCCAGGCAACTCGCAGGTCAAGATAACGGACGCCATAACGCAATTGATCCTTAATTGATGCTGATTGGCACCTAGCACTTGCAACATCAGAACCTCTTGGCATTCTGTGAATATGATGCCCGGAATGCGTCAGGTATCCATGACAAGGAGGGCTATCAAAACTTACATCACAAGAACCCGCATCATGGCTGCCCAATAAAGGTATTTGATTAATCGGCAAATCTTTAATGGTATCCTTATTTTTAACCATCCAATCCGCATAGGTTACGTCAATATCATTCGAATCGGTATAAATTATTTCACTCGAATCATACTGGTCGAAAGACTTATTATGTTTTTTTGCCCATGAATAAGTGCTTGCCAAGAAAATAGCAAGAAATAGAATCGCGCACCCTGCAGTTATAGGTAACATCTTACTTTTATTCATACAATTCCTTTCTCTCTGCAACAACCAACATCTCAAAATCTTCCGGAGTTAATTTATCGTTTCTTGAGTAGGCGCCGAGCTTAGCCCCAAAGATTTCGATTTTCTTAAACCCGAGCGACTTTAAAAGCCATGTTATCTCGCTTGGTACGTAATAACGCTCGTTACATTTTAATTCCTTTTTATTTCCCGCATCGTCCTCAAACACGACGGTGTTGTGGTCTCTAAAGGTCATCAGGTCAAAGGAACAGTCTTTACACACTGAATTCCCTTCTTTGGCCGCGGATTCATAAAATTCTTTGACGGAATGAAAAAGCGGGAATAACCCGTTTAATGTTGTAAATATAAACTTGCCCTTATCATTTAACGCTTTTGCCGCGTTCTTTAATATTTCAAAATTCATTTCATCGGTTTCCATTAAAGAAAAACCACCCTCACAGAGCATGATTGCCAAATCGAACTCGCCCTCAAAAGGAAGATTTCTAGCGTCATGTTTCTGAAAATCAATGCTCAGATCAAGTTCTTTTGCTTTCTCTTTTGCCCTTGCAATTTGAGACTCGGACAAATCAACACCAATCACGCTATACCCTCTTTTCGTTAGTTCAATTGAATGCCTTCCGGTCCCGCAACCAATATCTATGATCTTTAATGATTTGTTGCGATTAACCTCCTGCTCGATAAAGTCGCATTCTCCCACAGTTCCCTGGACATAACACTCCTTGTCATATTTATGCGCGTAATTTTCAAATAATGATTCGTACCATTGTTTCATTATATCTTCTCCAATTTTTTACTTTTGAGAAAATCCATCACAGCACTTGTAAACAGCTTTGGATTCTCTATGTGTATTGAATGCGCAACGCCATCCAACAATTTAAAAACACTTTTGTGAATTCTTTTAGCTAACGCTCCAGCTTCTTGCGGAGTTATCAAAATATCATCTCTTCCTTCAAGGATTAAAGTTTTTGCTTTAATTGTGCCTATCTTTGCGCGCGCGTCAAACGAAGCAATCGCATCTATCTGGCTCTTAAATCCATCCGCTTTCTGAAGATAAGGGTATTCAATTGAGTTCTTAATAAATGTTTCGATAAAATTACTGTCATTAATAATTTTTTTAGAAAATAACAACGGCACCCACCTCTCAAACCACTCCCGGCAATAACCTTGCCTTTTAAGCTGAGTGTAAATATCCTTAAAAAGAACATTATTCTTTTTAGAAGAGACTGTTGCTGTGCTTACCAAAACAAGTTTAGCCACGCGTTCAGGATAGCTCATAGCAAGCTCTTGGGCGATATATCCTCCCATTGAATGGCCAATCACGTGTGCCTGTTTTATCTTTAAATAATCAAGCAGCCTTACAGCATCCTCAGCCATATGGTGGATAGTGTGCGGTTTTTTCATAGCGCTGCTTCGGCCTGTTCCCCGATTATCAAAAATAATCGTCTTAAAGTGCGAAGATAATTTCTTAACCACACCTAGCCAACTTGAACTATCAGAACCAAGACCGCCGATTAATAAAAGTGGCGCGCCTTTTCCATAAACTTCATAGTAAAGCGAGATATCATTTAATTTAACTTTTGGCATTTCAGAATTAAATCTCCATTAAGCCTTAATCTATTTTACTTCCGGCATCATAGATGAATGATGGCTGACGATGAGCCACTGCGAGCCATCCCACCGATATACAAAACTATACCTTCCTCTTACCACCTCACCAGTCTTAGCAAAAGTAAATGTATATAATCCGGAGTCAACTGCCATATTACAGCCTATCTGGATTTGGCGAAGGTCAATTTTCGCAACAGGTTTCTTCTCAAGGAAATGATGAAAGTAACCTTCTTTTTCCTCCGCGGTTAATCTCGGCTTGTTGGATACTGTAGGCAGCAGAATTGACTTTTCAGCATAAAGCTCCACAACCTTACGGGAATCTCCAGTCTGCAATGTTTTATTCCAACGATCAAAAAGCTGTGCAATTTCATCTTCACTAACAGACTTACAGTATTCAGTGTATGCGGCTATTTGTGAAGCATTTCCTCTTTGGCAGGCAGAGCATCCGAAAATCCCTAACAGAGCAACTGAAACAACTGCAATTTTAATTATTTTCATACACTTCTCCTCTTACGCAATACTTGCACCAACTGCCAAACTTTTTTCGGTTGGCATCAAATCACAAAAATAATAACGGTTATCTCTCAAAACAACTTCACCCTTTTCGCATTGTATTTGCCTTGAGAATATCGGCCCATCATACACAAATGAATGGAATTCCCCATTTTCACCGCAAGGATCTACATTAGCAGGAAGCTCGGATAAAAATTGCTTATCAAAATCCCTACCGGCAAAAGATTTATCAAGAATCTTTGAATCAATGCAAGTGATAACCGCCTTAAAACCTAAATCGATAAACGTATTAGCGAGCTCAAGAGAATTTCTTTTCCAGATGGGGAAAATGCCTTTCATACCTAACTTTGACAGATTGCCTTCGCGGTATTTCTTTAAATCTTCAAGGAAAATATCTCCGAAAGCTACAGAAGAAACGCCCATGCCCTGATAGCGCATCAACGCATCCTTCATCTTGGCTTCATATTCTTCATTTGATGATTTCTTTGTGATATAGATTTTCTCCAAAGGCAATCCCAAGAATTCCGCCTGCTGTTCAAGAAGAATTTTCCGCACACCATGCATACTTATCCTCTCGTAATCTTCTGTAACAGTGGTAAGAAGTGCAACTATTTCATAATCGCGGCTCTTTTTTAATTCATAAAGAGCCATAGCGCTGTCTTTTCCTCCGCTCCATGCAAAAAGAATTTTTTCCATAATCATTTTATCCCCTTTTCACGCTATTATCTCAAAAGCATCCTTAACATCCATCCCAACGGAAATACCCAATGCTTTTGCTTTTGAATTAACTTTTGTAATTTTCCTGTTTGGGAACCGCTCCAAATTACCGATAGGATTATCCGGCGTGCTCTCTACTATGGCAGCTGCTGCTCCAAAAGCTTCAATAGCATCCAAGTCAAAAACGCCACATGTTAAAAACGCCTTTTTACCGGTAACAAGAAGAATGCTAAAATTCGACCATTTAACATGGGCCCCTTCAACCAAGCCATTCTTAGTTTGATACGACCGTGTAATAATGTCCATAATCAAATCTCCTGTTATTTCTGCATTGCTTTTGCCTTGTGTTCTTTTGACATTTTTTCAATCGCATACCGTAAAGCAGTCCTTGGCATGGCAGACTTATTCTTTAAAACATAATCAAAAACCTGTTTTTCATGAGCTTGGCTTGCCGCTTTAAGCACCCAGCCATAACCTTTTTGCACAAGATCATCTTCATCGCGAAGAAGAATATCGGAGATTGCGAAGATTTCATTTAAGAATTTACCGCGTTTTGCCGGAACAATAAGTGTAACTGCCGCAGCCCTGCGCATCCAGCGGTTTTCTGATTTTGCCCAATTCTTTAAATTCACCAGGAATTTAGGATATTTTTCTACAAATGCACCGATAGTATGATTACAAAGCGTATCACACGATGCCCAATTAGAAACATAATTCGCAAGCCATCTTTCAAATATCTTTATATCCTTCTCTTCATAATCGTTGTGTAAATAATAAGACCAGTTGCATGCAATAAACGACTCTTCCATGTATCCAGAACGCCATAATTCTTCGCATAACTTAAAAATCTTATCTTTTCCTAAAGCCCGAACTGTTTTGAAATATTCTTTATCGATTTTTCTTACAAAAGAAGTCTTTAGACCATAAACCTTCACTTTTTCCTTAAAAAATCTCCCAACGCTATCTTTAATCTTTTTATCGGAGTTTAGCTTTAATTGATGGCGTATATCTTTTAAGATTTTTTCCATAACTTTTTAATCTTCTATAGTGCTATTTACAATTTCTTTGATTATATCATCCAACTGGCGGTTAAATTCATCGGGAGACTCCAACATAAGGAAGTGCCCAACCCCCGGCATGATACGAAGATTAAATTCCGGAACATATTTGCGGTTAACTTTCTCCTTAGTCGGCCACAAATCAGAATTAAGCGCCCAAACCGGCACATTGATTTCTGGCGGATGGTCAACATATGAAGCGCTAAACATTTCTTTCATAGCACTGATTCCCACCTTTGGATCGGCATTAGACATTATCCCAACAATCCCCTCAATAAATTTTGGGTCGGTATTTTTAACAAACATGCTCTGGAGGAAAGACCCAGTCTCTTTCTTAAAATCTTCTTTAAAAGGCTTGATAATTTGTTCAACTTGCTCAGGAGTATATTTCTCATCAAAATCATGCAGAGTATCAATTCCAATTAAAGCAACGACGTTATCAGGGATAATTTGAGCTGCCTCGATAATTACCGGGCCTCCCATTGAATGCCCGATAAGGATTACTTCCGAAGCTTTAACTGCACGGACAACACAAGCCACATCTTCTCCAAAAGCCTTTAAAGAATAAACTTTTCTTTCCTTTCCCGAAGCCCCGTGCCCTGCTAAATCTAATGTAACTACGCGATATTTCTTTTCAAAATAAGGAACCTGGTTTTTCCATACCGAACGGTTACAACTCCAGCCATGGATAAAAACTAAAACCGGCTCGCCCTTGCCATAGACTGAATAATGGATAGGCACGCCGTCTTTTGAAACAGCAACCCCTTCTTGCGCTTTTACATGAATTGGATTAAATAATGCTACTACTAAACAAATTATGAAAACCATTAACCATCTTTTCCTATCCATAACCACAAACCCGTCCTTTCTTTGATAATTCCTATCTACCCTCTAAATCATCCAATGTTGCCAAAGCGCTTTGCAGCGACTTAAGATCCTCCTCATTCGCAAGCACAAGCAAGACATCTCCGCCTTCCAGCAAAGTAGGCCCGGCAGGGATAATATATTTATCTCCCCGGGAAATTAACATAATAAGGCATTTCTCAGGAGTGTTTAAATCTGCGATCTTTTTGCCTACTGCCCAGGAATTATATGGGATAATTACATCTGTCAATTCAACATCCAAACCCGGCCTTTTTTCAAATTCAATCGGATGATTTTTCCTTTTAGCAAAAGGGACATTGAGTTTCAATATCTTTGAAACAACCGGGATAGTTGTCCCTTGGATAAGGACGGAGGCACAGACTACAAAAAACACAACATTAAAGATAGTATCCGCCTGAGAAATACCTGCCATAAAAGGGAATGTCGCCAGGATAATAGGGACTGAACCTCTAAGGCCAACCCAGGCAACCATAAGTTTCTTACGCATAGTCATATTATACGGCAACAAGCAAACAAGAACACTGACCGGACGAGCAACCAACATAAGAAGCAATGTTAGCAATACTCCAGCTCCAACTAAAGGAATAATTTGCGAAGGAGAAACAAGCAAACCTAACGTTACAAACATGGCGATTTGCATAAGCCACGCTAAACCATCGTGGAATTTCATAATCATTCTTTTGTTTGGAAAATCCGCCTGAGCCAGCATTAAACCCGTAAGATAAACCGCAAGAAATCCATTGCCTCTTGAGAAAACAGCAATTACATATGTTAACAGAACAAGAGAAATCATTATTACCGGATAAAGCCCTTCGTATTCCAGCTTCAGGCGATTGACAAGGAATATTGTAAGCCTCGCCATTGAATACCCTACAAGCGCCCCCATACCCATATCAAGGATAAATCTGGGGATCAATGCAGCAAAACTCATATCCTTAACAGTTAGAAGGCTGATAAAACTCACAGTCAAGAAGACAGCCATAGGATCATTGCTGGCAGATTCAAACTCAAGCAAAGGCTTTAATGGCTGCTTTAAACCAATCTGCCTTGACCGTAAAATAGTGAATACTGCCGCAGCATCGGTTGATGACACAATAGAACCAAGAAGCATACCTTCCAGTAAAGAAAACTTCAAAATGTAGACAGCAAAAAATCCTGTTACGAGCGCCGTCATTAAAACTCCGAGTGTTGAAAGTAAAATTCCCGGCCAAACAATTGATTTTGTCTCCTTCCAATTAGTATCAAAACCTCCCGAGAAAATAATAAAAATAAGGGCAACAATACCTATGGATTTAGCTACCTGTGCATTGTCAAAATAAATCTTGCCTATGCCTTCTGACCCGGCAAGTATCCCTATTCCTAAAAACAGCAATAAAACAGGTATGGCGAACCTATCCGAGAGCTTGCTTGAGACAACACTTACGAAAATCAATACCGCAACCCACAATAAAATAGTTTCAATTGTTAACATAGTAAAATTGACTCCTTAAGTTTTCATTCTCCTTTAGTATTCCAGATATTCTTAAGTTTTTCATAAATAAATTCAGCACATAATGAATGGCCACGAATATTCATATGCCAATCATCTGCAAATATAATTTTTTGATAATATATACCTTCTCTTGATAAGAAATCGCTAAAATTAAGAATATTTTTAATATTCAATTCTTTGTTAATCTTTAAAGGCTCAGTATCAAAAAACCCTGCTGAAACAAACTCAATATTATTCTTCTTAAGAAAATTATTTATATTTGATAAATGAATTCTATAATTTTTCAACCCTAACATATACCAATATTTAGAAGGTACGCGTTTTTGCAGATATATTGGATTAACTTGAATACAGCTTACTGCTTCAAGCTCGGGATAAGGATAGATTCTCTGTTCATAATAAAACATCCTTAATATTTTCTTCTTAAACAAAATCCAAGCCTTGTCCCTATACCATAAACAAAATTTATTTAAATCGCGAATCAAGGTAATTAAAGAGCCCTTCCAAACAAACGTTGGCCTCGGGCCTAACGGAATATCATTCTTCTCTTTAGGAATAATGGCTGAATCTATTCTATATAATAAATAATGAATAAAGAATGAACGATTGTATAAATAATTAAGAATAGATAAATCCGGCTGAATAAGGTTGCAAAGATATATATCATTACTACAATAGCACAATATAACTAAATCCGGGTTAAATTTTACTACTTTTTCTTTTAATACTGCGAGTTCTTGTGCAGTATTATACCCCGGGACAGAAAAATTAATCACTTCATATCTGTCATATCGCTGGCTTTTTCCTTCGTTCAACCTGCGCTCTAGAATCTTTGGGAAACTGTTTTCTGAGCCAACCTTCCAACCAAAAGAAGTTGAATCTCCAATTACAGCAATTCTATATACACCTTGCGGCTTAATAAGGCTATAATAACGGTCATTTAACCCCTGGGAACTGATTTCTGCATTTATTTCCTTTATTTTATAACCAGGCTGAAGCTCAAAAACAAGCTTTTGATTTCTTACTGGCCTATATCCCAGACAATACAAATGCGGGCTTAGCCTAATAAACAACTCAAAGCAAAAAAATAAAAAAACAACTGAAAAAAGTAAAACGAGGACATCTTTCTTCCTGGGCATCTTCCCTTATTTTTCCATTCAAGCATTCCCTAAGCCAAAATAATACTTAAAAAAATATCATGCAAAATGCTTCCTTTTAAAATAAAGCGCAACGTTAACCAGGCTAATTAAGACAGGCACTTCCACTAACGGGCCAATTACCGCAGCAAATGCCGCTCCTGAGTTAATTCCGAATACCGCAACTGCAACAGCTATTGCAAGTTCAAAATTATTGCTTGCCGCGGTGAATGACAATGTTGCTGTCTTAGGATAACCAGCCTTGAATTTCTTTCCCATATAAAAAGAAACCAAAAACATAAGTACAAAATAGATTAAGAGCGGAATTGCTATCCTTACCACATCAAAAGGTATCTTAACAATATATTCCCCTTTTAATGAAAACATAACCACTATAGTAAATAATAAAGCGATTAAAGTTATCGGGCTTATTTTAGGGATAAACTTTTCTTCATACCAAGCTTTGCTCTTAATTTTTAACAAAGCAATGCGGGTAATAATCCCGGCTAGAAACGGAATACCAAGATAGATAAAAACACTATTCGCAATTTGAGCAATAGTGACATTAACCTGAACGCCTTTTAGGCCAAAATACGGTGGCAGAATAGTTATAAAAAACCAAGCATAAACTGAATAAAACACCACTTGAAAAAGCGAATTAAAAGCAACAAGCCCTGCGCAATATTCCGTGTCGCCTTTCGCAAGCTCATTCCAGACAATCACCATTGCAATACATCGGGCAAGCCCAATCATAATTAACCCAACCATATATTCCGGATAACCCCTTAAGAATATAATGGCAAGCAGAAACATAAGAATCGGACCAATTATCCAGTTTTGAACAAGAGAAAGAGTCAATATTTTTATATCCTTAAACACACTTCCCATCTCTTCATATTTAACCTTTGCTAATGGAGGATACATCATAAGTATTAAACCAACAGCAATAGGAATATTCGTTGTCCCGACCTGGAATTTATTCCAAAATCCGACAATTTGAGGATAAAGATACCCTGATAAAACCCCAATCCCCATGGCCAAAAAAATCCATAGGGTTAAGAATCGATCAAGAAAAGATAATTTCTTCATGGCATCCTCCTACTCGTAACCATACTTTCTGATAAACCAGCGCTTGACCCGCTGAACCATAAACAGGTACGCTGTCACAATCAAAATTAAGGCGAGGAAATATCCGGGAGGCGGAGTAACAAAACCAAAATGCTTACCCAAAGGAATAAACGGTATTACCAATGCAATCGTGACAATATAAATTGAAGTAAATATCAGAAACTGGCTGGGCTTACTTTCAATAAACGGAATTTTTCCGGTACGGATCACATGTATTACTAAAGTCTGGGTGCAAAGCGATTCTAAAAACCAACCCGTATGAAAAAGCTGTTCGGGCGCTTTAAATACCCATAAGAGTACGCCAAAAGTAATAAAATCAAATAAAGAACTTACAGGGCCGATGGTAATCATAAATTTCTTGATATAATTAATATTCCATGGCCTTGACTTTAGCAAATATTCCTTATCAACATCATCAGAAGGTATAGCGATCTGCGAAATATCATAAAGCAAATTATTCAAAAGGATTTGTATAGGCAGCATTGGCAGGAATGGTAGGAACAAACTTGCCCCTGTCATACTAAGCATATTCCCAAAATTTGAACTTGAGCCCATTTTAATATACTTAAGGATATTCCCAAAAGTTCTTCTCCCCTCCAAAATACCATCTTCAAGAACCAAAAGGCTTTTCTTCAAAAGAATGATATCTGCTGATTCTTTGGCAATATCTACGGCATTATTAACCGAAATCCCGACATCGGATGCCTTCAATGCAGGCGCATCATTAATCCCATCCCCAAGATAACCAACTATATGTTTATTCTTATGCAAAGCCCGAATTACCCTTTCTTTCTGTAATGGAGAAAGCCGAGCGAAAACTGTTGTTACCTTTACTAACTCACATAATTGATCATCAGTTATCTTCTCTACCTCTTCTCCTGTGGCAAGCCCTTTTACATCCAATCCGACATCCCCACAGATCTTCTTAGTTACTAATTCATTATCCCCTGTTAAAACTTTGAAAACTATTCCCAGATTCTTTAAGGTTTCAATAGTCTTTCTTGCGGTTGGCTTCGGAGGATCAAGAAAAGCAATATAACCCTTAAGAATTAATTCCTGCTCATCATCTTTGGTATATTTGTCTTTTTGCTGATCAAAATCTTTGTAAGCCACCGCCAGAACCCTGAAACCTTCAGCGCTAAGGTTATCGTATTCTTCCTTTAACTCTAAAAGCATCAAATTGCCAGTGCCTAAATCAAGTATTTCGCCTTCAAGTTCAAACTTAGTGCAACGCCTATAAATCTCTTCAGGTGCACCCTTTACAATTAATCTATGTTTACCCTCATTCTCAACTACAACAGACATAAGCTTCCTTGAGAAATCAAAAGGGACTTCGTCAACTTTCTTATATTGCTTTACGACAAGCTTTCCATGTTTAAGGATTGCCCTATCTAAAATATTTTTTAATCCGGTTTGATAATAGCTATTTATGAACGCAAAACGAAGGACATCTTCATCTTCCTTACGGACTACATCACAGTGCCTCTCCAAAATGATCCTATCCATTGTTAAAGTGCCGGTCTTATCAGTACAAAGCACATCCATGGCCCCGAAATTCTGGATTGCATTTAAGCGTTTAACAATAACATCCTTCTTAGACATGGCAATCGCACCTTTTGACAGGTTTATTGCAACAAGCATCGGAAGCATCTCAGGGGTAAGCCCCACAGCAACAGAAAGAGCAAAAAGAAGCGCTTGGATAATATTCCCTTTGTTAAAAGCATTAATAGCAAAGATTACAGCGACCAACACAAGCATGGCGCGAATCATTAGCCACGTAAACTGGCGTATGCCTTTATCAAAACTACTTTCAACAACAATTGAAGCTAATTTTCTTGAAAGCTCTCCAAACTCTGTAGCAATCCCGGTTTTTACAACAACACCTAAACCCGTGCCGCTAACAACACTTGAGCCCATGAAAGCGATATTAGTTAAATCTGCCGGGGATCGTTTACGCGGATCGCTTACTTCGCAAGCCTTTTCAACCGGAAATGACTCTCCCGTTAAAGATGCCTGGTTGATAAACAGGTCTTTGCAAGAAATTATCCTTAGATCAGCCGGAATCATATCTCCTGCAAATAAATCTATGATATCTCCGGGAACAATCTCACGGATATTTACTTCTTTTGATTTTCCGTTTCTATAGACGGTGGCTGTTGCCCGCACCATTTCACTTAAACGCTCAGCTTCCTTTCCAGCTCGATGTTCCTGAATAAAAGACAGGAATACGCTGATAAACGCCATGGCAATTACCAAAATTGCGCTTATCCTCTCTCCGAAGAATAGTGAGAAGGCAGCAATAATAAGAAGAACTATAACCAGGGGGTTAACAAATTTAGAGGCGATCTCAAATATAACGGTACGCTTTTTTTTCTTGGCAGGCTCATTAAAACCAAATTCTTCAATTCTCTTAGCAGCTTCTTGTTCACTCAAGCCCTTGGGAGAAGAATTTAGTTTTTCAAATAATACATTTTGAGGAGAAGTGATATAATCAAAATCCCAGTTTTGAATTTTAATATTCCCATCCATGACTTTATATCTTGATAAAACAAATTAAAAAACTTCCAAAATTTTCTTTTTAGGCATAAAAATCTTCCAAATTTCCATTAACCATAATGGTAGGGAAGAAATTACAATTACAAGGGCCCAGTCAAATATGCCTAAGGCCTCAGTCTTAAAAACCTTCTGTAAAAAAGGAATATACACTACTGCCATTTGTAAACAGAATGAAACCAAGGTAGCAACAACTAATTTCATATTAGTGCCAACTCCAAGCTTGAACAAAGATTCTGTTACGCTTCTACAGTTAAAAGAATGAAACAACTGCGAGCAGGAAAGCACGATAAATGCCGCTGTCCGTGCACGCACAATACCTTCTTTTTCTATGAACAAAACAAGAACAAACGCCAACAAACTACAAAAAGCGATAAAGAATCCTTGAACCAACATTAGGAATCCTCTTTGTTTTGTAATGACACCCTCTGTAGTTTTGCGCGGCGGGCGGCTCATTATGTTTGGATCTACCGGATCAACCCCTAAAGCAAGCGCAGGAAGCCCGTCAGTTACAAGATTAACCCAAAGGATATGTATTGGAAGCAGAGGAACTGGAAAACCCAACAAAGAAGAAATAAACATAACAAGGATTTCTCCAGCATTACAAGAAAGAAGATAATGAATAAACTTCTTTATATTATCATATATACCTCTTCCTTCTTCAACTGCTGAAACAATTGAAGCAAAATTATCATCGGTTATTACCATGTCGGAAACTTCTTTAGTTACATCTGTCCCGGTAATTCCCATAGCAACCCCAATATCAGCTTCTTTAACCGCAGGCGCATCATTAACCCCATCTCCTGTCATTGCCACAATCTCACCATGCTTTCGCCAGGCGCGCACAACTCTTAATTTATGCTCAGGGGAAACCCTCGCGTAGACTGAAATCTTTTTTACTTCCTTAAATAAATCATCATCGCTTAATTTATCCAGCTCTTCTCCGCTTAACGCCAATGATTCTTCGGTAAAAAACCCGAGTTCCCGCGCAATCGCAACTGCTGTATTCTTATGGTCTCCGGTAATCATAACTGTTTTAATGCCGGCACTCTTACACTCCCGGATAGCAGCCTTGACTTCTTCACGGGGAGGATCTATCATCGCAACCAAACCTAAAAATGTAAGATCCTGCTCAATTTGAGCTGCTTCATATTTTTCGTAAGAATTATCTAAATCCCTTGAAGCAATAGCCAGTACCCTCATCGCTTGTCCGGCTAACTCATCGTTAATCTTCTGTATAGCTTGCCTATCCTGACTAGTTAATTTTCTGACTGTTCCATTTTCTTCAATATTAACGCAATCATTCAAAAGCATATCAGGAGCACCCTTGGTAAAAGCAACTATCTTACCATTGTATTTTCTGACAACCGTCATCTTCTTGCGCTCGGAATCAAAAGGAATTTCATCAACAAAAACGAATTCTTCTTCTAATTTCTCCTTCATAATTCCTGTTTTTCCAGCGGCTGTTAACAAAGCGCCTTCAGTAGGATCTCCAACAATCTTAAAAACCCCTTCTTTCTCAACTAACTGAGCTCCATTACATAACACACCTGAACGCAATAAATTATTAAGGCTTACGTTCTCAGCGCTATTAATTTGCTTCTTATCAAGCAGGATTTCGCCTTTAGGTTCGTAACCAATCCCGGTTACCGCAAAAAGTTTTCCTGCTGTATATAATTTCTGGACTGTCATTTCATTTTTAGTCAAGGTCCCTGTCTTATCAGAACAAATTACGGTGGCACATCCTAAAGTCTCAACCGAAGGAAGCTTTCTAATAAGAGCATTACGCTTTACCATCCGGTGAACACCTAATGCCAACGCAATTGTTACAACCGCAGGAAGCCCTTCTGGAATAGCAGCTACAGCTAAGCTTACCGAGGTCAAAAATACATCAATAATTTTCCCTCCCCGCAGCCATTCCAGCAAAAATACCATTCCTACTAAAACAAAACATAGATAAACAATCCATTTACCGAATTCTTCAAGCTTTCTTTGTAAAGGAGTAGTTTGTCGCTCTACCCCTTGAACCATACCGGCTATTTTACCAAGCTCCGTTTTCATTCCTGTGTAAACAACCAGCGCCTTTGCCTTCCCTGAGGCAACCGAAGTACCCATGTAAACCATATTCGCGCGGTCAGCAAGCGGAATCTCTTTTTCTTCCAAAGCATGAATTGTTTTAATAACTGGCGAGGATTCCCCTGTTAAACTTGCTTCTTGCGCGCTAAAATTTGAACTAACCCAAACCAAGCGGCAATCCGCAGGCACGCTATCCCCTGCTTCTAGCTCAATCAAATCTCCCGGAACAAGCAAAAAAGAAGGAACTATTCTGTGCTCATTATCGCGGATAACTTTTGAATTCGGGCTGGAGAGTTTCTTTAACGCCGCTAATGATTTTTCCGCGCGGAATTCCTGAACAAACCCTAAAATTGCGTTAATAATTACGATTGCAATTATTGCCAATGCATCAACCCATTCCTGCAAGAAACCGGAAACCAAAGCAGCTCCGATTAAAATCCAAACAATAAAATCTTTAAACTGCTCAAGGAAAATCTCAAAAGGGCCCACACCCTTCTTCTCAAGGAGCTGATTAGCTCCGAATTCTTCAAGACGATTCTTAGCATCTTCCTCGCTAAGCCCTGACTTGATATTGCTTTTTAAAGCCAAAACAGCATCATCACTATTTAAACTATAGAATCTTTCATCATTCATTAATACGTATCCTCTCTAAAATATTATTATTTCTTTTTACCCTGTTGATTGATCGCTGTTACTTTTACAACATATTCATTACCGAAGGTTTTTAATAACTCTACTTTAAACTCTTTCCCTGCAATTCGTTCAATATCAACCAAACAGGACTTCTTGATTACGCCATAGGTAACTGGTTGCGTTTTTAAGAACGCAAAGGTTTTTTCATCAGTATCAAAATATCCAATCGGATGAGCGCTGAAGAAATTTCTCCCGCCAACATTAATTACCGCAACCGGCTTATCAGTATAAAACCTGACCCCTCTGGCATAAGCTTTGGTACAAAGAATAGTGTTATCAACTTTTAGCTCGTTTAATATGTAAGCTCCTACATTCTTACAAGAAACATAATCTCGGTAATGCTTCTCCCAAGAAAAAGTAAATATTAAAAGTATCGGCACAATAAGCGAAGTCAAGAATAAGCTTACTAAAAGCTTTTTCTGGGAAGCCGACAAAAAGATGAAAAAAATCAGAAAAACAAGGATAAAAACCGCTGAATACACAAAAGCCATAGGAGGTAAATACATTGAGAACAGGAATGAATTAACAACTAAACCGATAGGCAGGATTAAAAAAAGCACACTTGATAATTGCATAAGCCTTACAAGCAAGCTGGGTTTATCTGTCAGCTTCCTATAAATAAAATCTCCTGCAAGGACTGCTAAAGCAGGAAATAACGGCAAAATATAACTGGTTAGTTTTGAATGAGCTGCCTGGAACACAACAAAAACAACAATAATCCAGCTGATCAAAAATAAATCAAGTGTTCGCAAAGTCTTCTTCAACGCTTTCATAAAAACTTCTGCAATTGAAGCTAAAACAAACAAGCTCCAGGGGAACATACAAAGAATCATCGTCATGGGATAAAAATACCATGTATCATTTCCTTTATGCTCAGCTTCAATAACCCTTCTTATATGGTCATTATAAAAAAATTCATCAATAAACTCTCTTCCGTATTTTTTAATCATAAGTGCATACCAGGGAACAGAGATTAACAAAAACACCAGGAATCCTAACCCAAATGATCCGCAAAACAAAAACTTAAGGTCTTTTTTAAACAACAAAAACAGAATAACCGCTAAAAGCGGAATGAAAAATCCAAGCGGTCCCTTGGTCAAAACAGCCAAAGCGCTAAATACAAAAAACAGCATTACTCCAATAAATTTCCTATTGCTATTTACATAGGCCCAGAAAAACGCAACTAACGACAGCAAGATTAATACAGTAAAAATCATATCGGTAAAAACCGTCCTTGACATGCCTATATAAAGGCCTGCTGAAGATAGTATGCCCCCGCAAATAAACGCATTCTTTTCACTCTTTGCCCCAAGCAAAACCAAAAGATAAACAGCAATAACCCCCATAATGGCAAAAAGAGCAGGGAAAAATCTAGCCGAAAAGTTTGAAATCCCGAATAACTCAAAACCAAAACGAAGCAGCCAAAAAGTAAAAATAGGCTTCTCAAATTGGGGTTTTCCGAATAGTATCGGAACTTCCCAAGTATTCTGCTGCATCATCTCCTTCGCAGAGCCAGAATAAAATACTTCATCAGGATTAGTCTGGCTTAACATATGATTCCCCAACATCAAGAAACAAAAAGCAAGAACTGTTAAAATCAATACATTCTTAAGATTGCCTGCTTTAATCATTCTTCTTCTCCATTTCTATTAGCTCAGTGACTGTTACAAATCTATACCCTAGCCTCTTTAGTTCCTCAATAAGCCTTTTAATAGTCCTGACTGTCTCATACCTGCTTCCGCCTTCTTTACCAAAAACCGCACCGCTATCATGAAAAAGAATTATATCTCCGGGCCTGACATGATTTAATATATACTTGATAATGTATTTGTAATCAAAAGTTACCCAATCTTTAGAATTAATAGTCCAGAGGACAATCTCAAACCCAAGGCTTCTGATCTCCTCTTTAGTTCTTTTATTCAGCCATGCCTTTGGCGGCCTGAACAATTTCGTAGACCTACCCGTAGCGGACTTTATTGCTTTTTCAGTATCCAATATCTCTTTCTTAAGCAGCCCGCTGCTTGAAAAATTAACTAACCGATGATCATAAGTATGATTCCCTATCTCATGGCCTTCATCAGCAACACGCTTGGCAATCTCCGGGTATTTACTTACATGTTCACCAAGCATAAAAAACGTAGCCTTTACATTATCCTCTTTTAATTCATCAAGGATCTTTGGCGTCCACTCCGTTGAAGGGCCGTCATCAAAAGTCAAAGCAACGACTTTTTCGGAAACATCCGCATGGTAAAAAGTGCCTTTTCTATTAAGGACGCTTTGATCAAAAAAGACCATAACCGAAGCAAAAATAAATATAGCCAAAAATAAGAATATTGAAATACGCACAATCTTTTTTCTCATAAGTAAATTAAGATATTAGAAATCACTTTTTTTCGGAAGACGGGACTTGCTGTAATCCCTTAGCTTAGTTAGATAATTTGTATATTTTCGCAGTTTGATATTTACTTTCTCAAGTTTTGGCCTGATTACCGTTGCAATCAAAAGTTGCCCGATGAAAATACTAAAACAGTCGGTTGCGATATCTTTTAACTCAAAATTATGCCCGCCTAAGTTAGAAAGCTGGAGCAATTCATCAAAAACAGCAAAAACCGTAACAATTAAAAAACTCCACAAATAAAGCATCATGGTCCCGAAATTGTGCCTTAATGCGAAGAAAATAACCAAACTTAAGATTCCGTAGCCGACAAAATGTAAACGGTCCATGGTAGTTTCAACTTTTGTCAGGAAATAAACACAAGAAGCAAAAATGACGCATAACCAAGCATACTGAGAAAATACAGCCTTATCTTTCTTGCATATCAGATAGAACAACAATATTAAGCACGTTACGCCTATGGAAACATTAATAATAAAATTTAAGGTCCTATCAACCGTCCCCGGATTCAAATGAGGGAAAATCTTATCTGAAACCGGCATAAGCAAAAGCACCCCTAAATATATAAGGACTACAAATAACCAATCCCGGATTATCCTGTATTTTTGACGCATTATTATTTACGGTTAGATTTAATGATATTGGTGAGTACCATGGCCTTGAGCTGATCCAAAGAAAACGGCTTTACCAGATAACTAGACGCACCCGATTCAAGAGCTTCCCTACAAACTGAATCATCTTTTAAGCCAGTCATCATAATTACACTAATACCAGAGTCTAATTTCTTAATTTCTTTTAATAACTCTATTCCGTCCGTGTCAGGCATCACTATATCCATAATCACCACAGATGGTTTTAAAGTCTTAATCTGATTAAGCACGTCTTTTGCTTTTGTGATAACGACAACCTTGTAACCTTCTTTAGAAAGATACCTTGCGCTATATTCACAGATATCAGCATCATCATCAACTATAAGAACATAATCACCGAAAAGTGCAGCTTCTTTAACACCCCTCTTCCCGTCAAAACTTAAAACCATTTCATAGATAATTGAAATAAGATTATATGTATCAACGTGGCTCTGTACAAACATGCAATTACCATATTCATCAATTTTATTTAACAACTCGTCGTTAACGCCCTGCTTTAAGATTACCAAAATAGGCAGTCCCGGGAAAGCTTCCTTATATTTTTCAATAATCCCGATATTCTCTTCGCCTATCATATCAAACCTGATAACCACAACGCTAAAATGATCCGGCTCAATCTTTGAGCCTTCCGACATATCACGGACAATTTTTACCTTATATTTCTTTTTCTCCAGGAAATCCAACACCAAGCTTATTTTTTTCTCATCTTGTTCAAATGCTAAAATATCAGCCTGGCCTTTGTGCATAATACTAGCCTGTTTTGCCCACACACGAAGGCTTCGTTTCAAGAGCTCAAAATTAACCGGCTTCTCAATAAAACTTACTGCCCCTGCCTTAATAGCTTTTTGGGAAAGCTCGGAATCTTTTACTGCTGAAATTATTATTACAATGGAATCCTGATTAGACTGTTTTATTTTCTCTAAGGTCTTAAGGCCGTCCATTTCTGACATAACAATATCCAAAAGCACGATTTGAGGCTTCTCCCACTTCACTTTCTCAAGTGCTTCAGAAGTTGAATTTACAATAATAAATTCGTAACCTTCGCCTTTTAGGTTTTCTTCAATTTCTTTACAAAACTCCAGATTATCATCAGCTAATAGAATCTTAACCATTATTTTCCCTTTATTGATAAATCGCTTAAGCTCCAATAATTCAACTATTTAGCAAATAATTATACCATAAAAATTATTTTTTACAATGAACTGCTTTTAACGGTGGCTTCAAATAAAAAGCCCCACGCTTTGCAGTAAAGCGCGGGGCTTTTTATTAAAACCTTTGGTCTATTTCTTTTTCATTTTATCAATAGATTCACTTACAAATTTACCTGCTATATCTTTACATCCCAAACCAAATGCGAGTGCAAAACCAAGCCCTACAGAACCTAAAATTATACTTACGGTCAGCTCGGTAATACGGATTCCGATTCTTAGCTGTTCAAGAGCTACAAATACTGAGAAAGCAATTACGACCACATCAACTACATTGCCTAAGATTTTACTTTGAGAAATGCCCGCATTATTAGCGGCTGTCTGCACGATATTCTTTAACAGCGTCGCAGCAAACATACCTAAAACTAGAATAAATAGAGCTGCAATAATATTCGGGACATAAAGAACGACTTTATTCAATAGCTCTGCGGCGATAGTCAAACCAACAGCATTAATTGCTACCATAAATGCTATCAACAATGACAACCAATAGCACATAACTCCAAATAACTCGGAAAGTGAATATGTAATGCCACCTTTTTTAAGGAGAGCTTCTAATTCAATACGTTCGGAAAGGTCATCAATTTTGATTGCTTTTAAGCCGTTGACAACAACCACCTTAATCAACTTTGAGATTATCCAGCCGATTATAAGGATGACAATAACAAGCAAGATGTTGACTAAGAACTGGCCGATCTGCGCAAGAACTGTCCTGGCAGGTTCCAACAACACGATTTGCCAACTACTCATGTTCTACCTCCTTTTTAGGCTACAAGATTAAACATATTCTTTATAACATTAACATATTCATTGGTTTATGTCAAGAAGAAACTTACTTTATACCTTAAGCGACATCCCATCATAAGCAGCAACAACTTCAATCCCCAATTCTTTTGTTAAGATTTCTGCCTGGATGCGCGGCTTTGCTTTTAGCATTGACATCCCAAAATGCGTAAGGATAACTTTTTTAGGTTTAAGCTTCATAATGATTTTTCTCACATCAGGCAAACTTAAATGCTCAACATCCGGCCTCTCGTTTAAGAACACAACAGAAATTATCAAGATATCGCATTTATAAAAATTTTCCAGCTCTTTAAAATACCTTGTGTCCGTAAGAAGCGCTATTTTTTGTTTTCCTAATTTAAACTTGATGCCATAAGTTTCACTTGGGTGCCGATGCTTCATTGAAGTAGTAAATTTAAAATCTTTTATCTTATATGAACTTCTTGGCTTTAAAATTCTAATTTCTTCGGGAAAATTAACCAAGTGCTTTAATATAACAGAATCATCGTGGATAGCGTCATACGGACAAAAAACTACCCCTCTTTTCTTAAATCCTCCTTCGGTCATTGCTTCAATCATCACATTGATATCCCCAGAATGATCTAAGTGCCTATGGCTAAGGATAATCCCGTCTAATTTAGAAGGGTCTAATTTAGGCCTTGCGTTAGCACATCTCACAACACAACCCGGGCCGGGATCAATTAGAATGTTGATATTATTATAAGAAATCCAAATCCCGCCTGAGGCACGCAACTGTTTAATCATTACAAAACGAGCACCCGCAGTACCTAAAAATTTAATAAAATTATCGCTTTGAATGCTTTTTTTATTCTTCAAGAGTGTCATTATTTTTCTTTTAGCCAAAGTTTTTTTAGCTCTTCTGTAATATAATGCTTTTGGGAATAATTAAGCTCATATGAAGAAGCTTCTTTACTATCCATTGCTTCTTGCCTATTTTTACCCAGAAAATCCTCAACACACATTGACTTTGCGCCAAGTGATTTTATAACAAAACTAACTTCTTTATCGTTTGTCACAACTATCATATTCCTTCTTACGCCAGACTCCTCAATAATTTTTTTAATTTTTTCATCAGCATCAATTTTACGGGAAAAAACAACCATGATATTCTCATAATCACTGGTTACTGGAGCAGGATAACCGTCAAAAACTATGATTACTTTGTTTTTTAAGCTTCCGCAGAGCCTTCTCTTTATAATGGTAGACAAAAGCAAGGATTGCGAATTCTGGTTTTGTTTGTTAGAGTGAGGAAATAGCGGATGGTTTATGATATTGTAACCGTCGATGACGTACTGTAAGGACATAAATAATGCCTCCCATTAATCCGCAGATTAATATGAAAGAAAAATTAAGAAGTGACATTGCAAAAGCCAAATCCCTGCTTACCCCTGCCTTCGCAAAGAAGTATATCGTAGAAGCATCTCTTAAGCCAAGGCCTCCGATTGAAATTGGAAGTAAAGTTATTGCGCTGATAATCGGCAGATAGATTAGAAAATAAATTAATTTAATTTTTACCCCCAAAGACAAAGCAGTGATATAAAAGGTAAGCGGCGAGGTAACCTGAATGAGCACAGATAAAGAAAGATTCTTCAAGATAATCTTTTTATTATGCCTAAAGTAGTGTATCTCTTTATGCATATTCTTGATTAACTCTCTAATTTTCCCCGAATCAGGGGTATGCAATAACTTACTGATTTTAGCAAATAGCGCTTTGTTAAAGAAAAGGATTAGAAGGGCAAACAATACAACCGTGATAATCGCCATGGAAGACAAAACGCTGACGTCCTCTACAAACCTCCAACCGAGGATTAAAGCAACAAAAGCTAAAATTACAAGCCCGATATAACCGCTTAACCTATCCAAGAAAACTGTCGCAATAACTTCACCCGGCCTTTTTGTATGCTTACTTAAGTCAATGGAACGCATTAAGTCCCCTCCAATAGTTGAAGGAAGAAACAAGCTAAAGAATACCCCTCCGGAAAAAGAAATAATAATTCTCTTTAGAGGAAGATGGATATTTACCGCCTTAAGAAGCATCTGCCAGCGTAAAAGGCAAAAATAATAACCCGAGAAAAAAACAAAGAAAGCTAAAAACAAAAGCCCTTTATCAGCATTTTTTATCAATTCAAAGAGGCTCTTCTTATCAACTTTCTCAAACAAGAAGAATATTAAAATAATACTTATTCCGAACCGAAATATTAAAGTAAGTATTTTTTTAATTACCTGCATTTAAAAAGATCCTTGCCAGTTAGTTTTTTAAACGCCTCAAGATATTTCTGGGTAGTTTTCTCAATGATATCATCGGGAAGCATAGGCCCAGGAGGAGTCTTATCCCAATCAAGGCTCTCCAGATAGTCCCGGACAAATTGCTTATCAAAACTCGGGCTTGGTTTTCCGGGCATATACAAATCTTTCGGCCAGAAACGCGAAGAATCCGGAGTTAAGACTTCGTCAATTAAAGTAATTTCCCCGTCAAAAACCCCAAACTCAAATTTGGTATCCGCAATAATAATACCGCGGCTTAGAGCATATTCACTTGCCTTCTTATAAATTTCTACGCTTAATCTGGCAATCGCCTCTGTGTTTTCCTTCCCAATCAAACTCTCTATATGGTTTTTACTAACATTAATGTCATGCCCCTCTTCAGCTTTTGTTGAAGGAGTAAAAATAATCTGTGGAAGTTTATCGGATTCTTTTAACCCCGAAGGAAGGCTAATCCCGCAAACTGATTGCTTCTGCTGGTATTCTTTCAAACCCGACCCGGAAAGATAGCCTCTAACTATGCATTCTACAGGAAGAGGCTTGGTTTTTTTAACCAACATAGAACGCCCGGTAATTTCATCCTTATATTTTTTTAATTCCACGGGGTACTTTTCAACATCCGTTTCAATTAAATGATGTTTAACAGTATCTTTTAGAAAATCAAACCAGAAAGCAGATAGTGAGGTAAGAACCTTGCCTTTATAGGGGATGCCGCAAGGCAGAACCACGTCAAAACAAGAAATCCTATCGGTTGAAACAATTAAAAGCTTATCGCCCAAATCATAAACATCCCTTACTTTGCCTCTTCTGAAAAGCTTTAAATCCTTAAACTCTGTGCGTAAAACAACTTCTTTATTATTCATATTGCTCATACTTGTAATCCCTAAGAGATTAAACGGTTATTAAGATATTCGTATTCTTGCCACAATTCCTTGGGTAAATCTTTTTTAAACTGATCAAAAAATTTCTTAACGCCTTTTAATTCTTCAAGCCAATCTGACTTTCGCACTTCTAGTAATTTTTCTAATGCTCCGTCTGCAAGCTTTAACCCAGTCATATCAATATCCTTTGCATAAGGAACAAACCCGATAGGAGTATGCACAGCTTCTACTTTATCATTGCAACGATCCAAGATCCATTCTAAGACTCTTAAATTCTCACGAAATCCCGGCCATAAGAATTTCCCGTTTTTGTCCGTTCTAAACCAATTAACGTGAAAAATTCTAGGAGGTTTATTCATGCTCTTACCCATCTTTAACCAATGGCGAAAATAATCAGCCATATTGTATCCGCAAAAAGGAAGCATTGCCATAGGATCTCTCCGAACTTCTCCTAATTGCCCGACCTGCGCAGCAGTACGCTCAGAAGCCATAGTCGCACCGACAAAAACTCCATGCTGCCAATTAAATGATTCATAAACAAGTGGGGCTAGATGTTCGCGCCTCCCACCAAAAACTATTGCTGATATTGGGACTCCATGGTGCTGCTCTAACCTGAAAGAAGCTGATGGACAATTTGAAATGGGCGCTGTAAAACGGCTGTTTGCATTAGCCCCTAAGATAGGCTTGCCATTCGCATCTTTAAGCCCGGGCTTCCAAGGCCTACCCTGCCAATCAATACCTTCAGCCGGAACTTTCCCATCCGCTCCCTCCCACCAAACCGTATCGTCAGGCTTTAAAAGCACATTAGTAAAAATTGTATTTTTCTTAATTGTCTCAACCATGGTCGGGTTTGACTCTGAATTTGTGTTTGGAGCAACACCAAAAAATCCCCATTCAGGGTTAATTGCCCAAAGCGCCCCATCGGTATCTACGCGCATCCAAGCAATATCATCCCCAACAGTCCAAATGCGATATCCTTTTCTTTTAAGCCCTTCGGGCGGGATTAACATAGCCAAATTAGTTTTACCACAGGCGCTTGGAAATGCAGCAGCAATATATTCTATATGCCCGCTGGGATCTTCAATTCCCATAATCAACATATGCTCTGCCAACCAATTCTCTTTTTGCGCAATAAAACTAGCGATTCTTAAAGATAGGCATTTCTTACCCAAGAGGACATTTCCGCCATAACCAGACCCTACACTCCAGATAGTATTATCTTCAGGAAAATGCAAAATCAACCTCTTATTAATATCAAGTTGCGCCTTTGAATGTAAACACTTAGTGAAATTGCCTTCTTTTTCTAATTGCCTAAGTACAGCTTCTCCTGCACGCGTCATAATTAGCATATTTAAGACTACATAACGCGAATCCGTCAGTTCAACTCCGATTTTACTAAAAGGAGAACCAACAGGCCCCATAGAAAAAGGGATCACATACATAGTCCTTCCACGCATAGAGCCTTTAAATATCTCTCCTGCTTTTTTATAGGCAACTGCGGGGGACATCCAATTGTTTGTCGGGCCTGCATCGCGCTCTTTTTTTGTGCAGATAAAAGTAAGATGCTCAGTACGGGCGACATCATCAATAGCTGTCCTGTGCAGAAAACAACCGGGAAGTTTTGTCGTATTTAATCGGATAATCTCTCCGGTTGATACAGCTTCCTTTTCTAAAAGTTCTTTTTGTTTGTCTGAACCATCTACCCAAACTATAGAATCAGGCCGACATAGAGCAGCCATTTCTTTTACCCAATCAATCAATTTTTTGTTTTTTGTCGGAAATTCTTTCATCCTATTTCTCCTTACTTGCAATAAATTTATAAGCTGAATCTGCAGCAGTTGCTCCGTCACCACAAGCAGTAATCACCTGATACAAGCTTTTCTTCCGGCAGTCGCCACAGACAAATATGCCCTCTTCGGAAGTCGTCAAATCATGGTCTGCAATAATAAACCCAGACTCATCCATCTTTAACTTGCCTCTTAAAAAATGAGTCTCCGGGCTATATCCAATATACACGAAAACACCGTCACAAGGAAATATTTTTTCTTCAAAAGTTTCCACATCTTTTATTTTTACGCCCTCAACCCTATTTGAACCTAATATTTCTATAACCACATTATTTAAAACAAAATTTATTTGTTTATTGTTTTGAAGCCTTTCCTGAAGTATGGCGGAAGCCCTTAGCTCATTTCTTCTATGAATGATACTTACCTCTTTGGCAAAACGAGTCAGGTAAATTGCCTCTTCCGCAACAGTATTCCCTCCGCCTACTACGACAACTTTCTTTTCTTTATAAAAAGGCGCGTCACAGGTCGCGCAATAAGAAACGCCCCTGCCTGTTAATTTTTCCTCACCCGGAACCTGAAGTTTACGGGGGTGCGCGCCTGTTGCGATAATGATTGCTTTTGCGGAATATTCTGCGGAAGTTGTCTTAATGGTCTTGGTTTTACAATCTATATCAACAACTTCATCCATTTCAATTTTAATACCGAGGCTTTCAACCTGGCCTTTCATACGCCTGATCAATTCTTCAGTAGAAACAGTTTCAAAAAACCCGGGGAAGTTCTCAATTGTTTCGCTCATCAAAATTCTTCCGCCAACCGAAATCTTCTCAAGCACTAAAGTATTTAAGCGTGATCTTCCTGCGTAAAGCGCTGCAGTTAAACCCGCAGGTCCTGCTCCAATAATAATTAAATCATACATTTCTTCCCTCATCTAATGTTTCCCGATAAATTAAGTTCTTTAAAAACATCCTCTGCCTGATAAGAACTGCGCACAAGCGGGCCGGATAAAACCGATTTAAAACCCATAGCAGCACCGATTACGCGATATTTCTCAAATTGTTCAATATTAATAAAATCTACTACCTGATAATGGCTGGGTGATGGAGACAAATATTGGCCTAAAGTTAATATATCACAAGAATTTGCTCTTAAGTCTTCCATAACATTAACGACTTCTTCTTCAGTTTCTCCCAGGCCCAGCATTATCGAAGACTTAGTCAGAATATCAGGATTAATCTCCTTGGATTTAGATAGGATACCTAAAGAAAGTTCATAATCAGACATCGGGCGAAGTTTAGGATAAAGCCTTCTAATTGTTTCAATATTATGCGCCAGTATATTCGGATATGCATTCAATACACATTTAAGGCTGGCGACTTTCCCCTTGAAATCAGGAATTAAAACTTCAACTTTAATTTCCTGACTTACCTGACGGATAGCTTCTATGGTCTTGGCAAAGACCCAAGCCCCACCATCACTTAAATCATCCCGTGTAACAGAAGTAATCACTACATAGCTTAACCCTAACGCCCTTACAACCTCTGCGATTCTAAAAGGCTCATCTGAATCAAAGCCCATCTTTACTTCTTTTGTTTTATCCACATTGCAAAAAGAACAATTCCTTGTACAAGTAGAACCTAAAATCATAAAAGTGATTTTATTATGCTTAAAACAATAAGACATATTAGGGCACATTGCTTCTTTGCAAACCGTATTTACGCCAAATTCAGAAACTAAATGCGTCAGTTTAAAAGTAGAAGCATCTGGAATATCCTGCCTAAACCAAGAAGGAATCTTACTTTTCATCCATTTATCCTCAAGAAGTTTTCAATGGACCGATCGTAACATTTTTCTATATCGGAAGGAAAAAAACAGGCGGGAATCTCTCTTTTAGACCTATGATACGAAATGCATTCGCAGCAAAGACCCTTACGGGCGCATCCTGCATAGCTACAATTGCAATTCGCAAGATTTGTTTTCTGATTCGGGCAGTTTTTCAATTTTTGCCTTCTCTCTTAGTTTTTTTAATTTATTCTTTATCTTAAGCTTGTCCAAAAAAGAAGCGTAATCAACGATAAGCTTCCCATGTAAATGATCAATTTCGTGCTGAAAAACACAAGCCAACAAGCCTTGTGCTTCTATATTCACCTGTTTTCCCGAATCATCAAGCGCTTGGACCAAAACTTCTTTCGCTCGTTTTACTTTGATACAAACTCCCGGGACACTTAGACATCCTTCTTCCAATACCTGATTCCCTGATTTCTTTGCTATCTTAGGATTTATTAATTTGTAAAGGCTGTTTCCTATATCAACAACGATCATAGCTTCATTTATCCCCACCTGAGGGGCAGCTAAGCCAATTCCTCCGGAGTCATACATCAACCTAGCCATTTTACTCAAAATCTGCTTGTGGACAGAATCAACATTCTTTACAGAAATGCTTTTCTTCCTTAATACCGGATCGCCGAATGTCTTAATTCTTAATGTGATTTCTTTCATCAACTGCAACAATTTTAGGCTTAACGATTTTTGCCTCTTTATCCTCAACAACGGCGTATGAAACAATAATAATCTCATCGCCCACACATGCGCCGCGGGCCGCAGGCCCATTTAAACAAATTATTCCACTACCCGCTTTGCCCTTAATCGCATAAGTCTCAAGCCGATGGCCATTATTTAGATTAAGGACCTCCACTTTCTCATATTCAATAATATCAGAGGCCTTCATCAGTTTTTCATCAATAGTGATACTTCCCTTATAATAAAGATTCGCCTCTGTAACACGTGCCCTGTGGATTTTGGATTTTAAAATAGTGCGAAACATAGCATTTCTCCTTAAGTTACTAATGTATAGGATTGGCGCGCAATCATCAATTCTTCATTCGTAGAAATAACTAAAACCTTGGGTAGCTTCTTAAAAAAAGAACTCAAATCCTTACAAGCTCCTACCCTTACTTCTTTTTGATTCTCGCCGATTCCTCCGGTAAAAACAATCGCATCACAACCGCCCATAATCATAATATATGCGCCAATGTACTTTTTAATTCTATAAATAAAAATACTTATAGCTAATTTTGCGCGCTTATCTCCGTCCTTAGCTTTGTTCTCAAGGATCCTCATATCATTGCTTATCCCGGAAATCCCCCGCAACCCGCTTGACTTATTCAATATATCATCCATCTTTAAAATATCAATCCGCTCTTTATGCATAATATAAGGAATTATCGCAGGGTCAATATCTCCACAGCGCGTTCCCATTATCAAGCCTTCAAGCGGAGTAAAACCCATACTTGTATCTACGGATTTTCCCTTGTCTACTGCGGCAATGCTGCAGCCATTACCCAAATGGCAGGTAATTATCTTTAATTTATTCAAAGGTTTTTTTAAAACTCGCGCCGCTTCGCCTGAAACATATTCATGGCTTGTTCCATGAAAGCCGTATTTTCTTATCCCAAACCTTTTATAATAATTATACGGTAAACCGTATACATATGCATATTCCGGAAGAGTCTGATGAAATGCGGTGTCAAAAACCGCAACTTGCGGAATTCCGGGTAATAATTTTTTACAAGCCATAATTCCGGCTAAATTTGCGGGATTATGCAAAGGAGCTATTTCCGAGCATTGCCTTATTTTTCTGATAACCACATTATCTACCAAGACCGGCTTACGGAATTTCTCAGCACCATGAACAACTCTATGCCCGATAACCGAAACTCCATCTATTTTATCAAAAATGGTTTTTAAACCGGTGTAATGATCACGCACATTTGAGCCTTTTTCTCCGATATGCTCGATTAATCCTTTAGAGATAAGCTTTTCCTTAGGCATATCAAAAAGCTTATATTTTATTGAAGAGCTTCCGCTGTTAATTACAAGTATTCTCATGGCCCTATACCGCCCTTATCGCAGTTACTGCAGCGCAATCAACAACATCCTCTACGAGGCAACCCCGGGATAGATCACTGGCCGGTTTATTCAATCCTAATAGCAATGGCCCTAACGCACGTGCATTGGCAAGCCTTTGGGTAAGCTTATAACTGATATTACCTGCCTCAAGGTTTGGAAAAATTAAAATGTTGGCATTCCCCCCTAATGGGCTCTCAGGATATTTTATCTTTGCAACCTCAGGAACGATTGCAGCGTCAACCTGGATTTCTCCATCAACAAGCATATTGGGCGCTAACTCTTTGAGCAAATCCATTGCACCATAAATTTTTTCTTGCGATTTAGTTTTAGCAGATCCCCTCGTAGAATAGCTGATAAATGCTACTCTTGGAACTAAACCTAAAACCTTATTACCCATTTCCGAAGCCGCCAAAGCAATATAAGCTAACTGGCGTGAATTTGGATCAGGGATTATCCCGCAATCAGCATAGATAAATGTTCCACTGTCGCCATAAATGCAATTAGGGACTGCCATAACAAAACAACTTGTCACAAGAGTTATTCGCTCGTCTATTCCAAGACAACGGATACAAGCTCTTGCCATATCAGCGGTGGTATGAGCTGCGCCTCCTACAATCCCGTCAACTTTTCCCTCTTTTGTCATCATCGCGGCATAATAAAGGGTATCTTCAAATAACTCCCTTACAGCGTCAATAGAAATATCCTTGCCTTTATGAATCTCAAAATACTCATTAATATATCTTTCTTTTTCCTTAGGATCAATTTTATCCTTAGTAAGTAAAAGAGGTTTTACGATCTTTTCTTTCTCAAGAATTGATGCTGCCTCCACTACTCGCTCATCATAATACTCCGGGAGAACAATCGTTTTTCCCGACTGGCTTGCCTTTTGCCTGATCTTAGCAATAGTATCCATATCAAATCCCCTTTAAAATTTTGTCTAAATCAACTCTCTCTTTGATTAATTTAATTACCGCGTTAATTTTATCCTTATCTTTCGGCCTGATCTTAACAGTCAAATCGTGAATTGTTGTAGCAACATCATACGTATCTTGTTTAGCTAATAAAACAGGAATCTGGGCTTTTTGTAATAATCCCATTATCGGCTGCTCCGGAGTAATCCCTCCGGATAAAACCATTCCGCAGGCTTTAAGCCTTTGAGAATTACCCTCTTTAAAAGTACTTATAACAGCCATAATCATGTCTTCCCTGTCACCCGGAGTAATCATCAAGCTATCATCAACGATATATTTCACTGCGTCACGAGGCTCCATTGCCCCGACAATTACCTGTGAAACAGACTGGTCAAGATATTCCTTGCCGCATAAAATCTCAAAGTCAGTTTCATCTAATATCTGCTCAAGAGTCGGACGGGCAAGCATAGGTTCATAAGGGACAACTCCCAAGACATTAATCCCTTTTCTCTCAAGCCCCTTTCTTACAATGCGGTCAATTTTATCAAGTTTATCGGGAAGGACTTTATTTATAATTACTCCCAGAACCTTGACGCCCTCTTTTTCAAAAAGCGCTTTATTTAAAACTATTTCGTCTATCGGCCTTCCCACTCCTCCGGAAGAAATTATAATTACTTTTGACCCAAGATGTTTTGCTACAGCAGCATTGGAATGGTCAAATACGGAACCAACTCCCGCATGCCCGGTTCCTTCAATAATAACCAAATCCTGTTTCTTGGATACCCTACGGAAAGCATCTTTGATTTTTCTAGTAATCAGGTTTTTATCAGGATGGGCGATATACTTTTCCGTAAAACCCTTCTCAACAGCAATCGGGCTCATATCTTTAAGCCCACATTTTATGCCGCAGACATCCTCAATAAGTATTGAATCTTCGTCTATCTTTAAACCTTCTTCTTCAAGATAGCGTTGTCCTATCGGCTTTATGAAACCTACTTTTTTAAACCTGTTTTTAAAATTAAAGATCAGGCCTAAAGAAAGCGTTGTCTTGCCGTCATTCTGCTTGGTCGCGGCAATAAATACTCTTTTCATCTATTGAGATTTTCTTCTATTTTACGCTTAAGCTGCGTTTTATTAACAGCTCCCACCGATTGATCCATTATCTTCCCATCTTTGAAGATTATGATAGTTGGGATGGACATTACGCCGTATTGATTTGCAATTTTTGAATTGTTATCAATATCAATTTTACCAAATTTCATCTTACCCGTATACTCTTTAGACAATTCCTCAACAATAGGAGCGATCATCTTACAAGGCCCGCACCATGGCGCCCAAAAATCAACTAATACAGGTAAATCCGAATCCAAGACTTCTTTTTTAAAATTTGCATCCGTCAATTGATGTAAGTTCATTTTATTTCTCTTTTGTTCAAAAGGTTTATAAAATTTACGGCAGGATAGGGTTATAAATTATCACAGATTAGGCTCAAAAGCAAGAACATTTTAGAAGCTGACGAGGATTATACTCGCATAATGATAGCTTTTGCTTTATGGTTTTCGCTTCCGTGCGCTTAAAGATTTTTGCCGTGCGCTGCGGTTTACCACGTCGCTTCGGCTTAGCGTTCTCTTGGGAGCCGTCCTTCGCTCCTCGTAAATCATTGCGCACTAATGTTAATAGCTGTGCCAAAAATCTTCTAATGCGCCTCAAATCAAAATACTAAAATTAAACGAGCGATAAATAAGACAAAACAGTCTGCTAACTTAATAGAAAAGGGGACGGTTCTAATTTAAGTGCTCAGCGGATGCCTTGGCTTGGTTCGCAGCAGGGCTTCCGGAAATTCGAGCGGGCATGGTTGCCCCGCTAAATAAATGTAGGCAGAGCGAGAATTTTCGAGAGTGAGCCAACCACGCTGGGGTTGGCGAACGTCCCTGCGAGAAACAAGACAAGGCAGGTGCTAACTTAGGACTTATCTTTAAGGCAAGCTGAAAAATATCCTCCAGTAAGGCCATCAAGCGTTGCGGTCAATTCTCTGATTTTTACTTCTTTTTCAAAAAGCTTTCCGCTATCTTCTATCTTTAGATTATCCAATTCAGCTTTTAAACGCAATCGTTCAAAATAAGTTTTATTAACCTCATCTAAAATGTCATTCCTTAGCTGGACGCTGAGGCGAGAACGGGTATCAATAGAAGTTTGTGCTTCACTCCAGATAATTTCGCTTAAATCCCAAGATAACGCCACATCCCAGCCTATAGTTGTTTTTCCGCGCATCAAAACATCATCACAAACTTTAGTACTTGACCCCGTTTCCCAATGCCAAAGGTCAGAAGTATCATTATTTACCCCTGCGCTAACTTTAGGCAAAAAAGCTTTCTTAGCTGCCAACCTTCTCCACTCTTTAATCTTTTCAGGATTCACTTCTGCATACTTTACTGCAGCTTGCTGGACATCGGAGACCTTCGGCTCATCCTGGATGTATGTCGCAAGCCTAGAATTGATAACTTCTTGTTTGGCAAAAGTTGCTGTGTAAATTTTAAAAACTCCGTTATTTCCCCCTATATATAAATTTTTTAACTTATCAAAAGCAAGGCACCTAACATCGTTTACTTCGTAGCATACCGATAATTCCCACCAACGGTTATCTTTATACAAGAAAACTCCGGATTTAGTTGCTGCACATAAACCCAAATCCTGAAGAAATATCGTATTCCTGACATTTTTATCAAGTAACCCATACTCACTCAATGCATCCCAAGTATCTCCCGAATCAATGCTCCGGTAAACTCCTTTCTTACAACTAAAATAAATTTCATTACCATTGCCAGGATTAATGCTTAAACTTTCAAATTGAGACGATTGCTCCCGCGCCTCATCTTCACTTTCTATTTCGTTAATAGAGCTACCCTCATTTTCACTATCGGATAAAACGCTACAATCAAAGATCTTTTCCCACAAATTTTTAGCTTTAGACAACCGGAATAACCCTTCAGTGCTACTTACATAAACATACTGTTTATTATCGCTGGAGATATTTAATATTCTGCTATCCCCCAAAATACCCGGTTGTTTAAACCAACTCCTGCCTTTGTCGTTACTGGAAAATAATCCGCCATTAGTCCCTAAATAAATTGCTTCAGGCAAGATTAATACAACGTTACAACGGCTTTCTAAAAAACTTTTCCCACGGAACAACCTCCGCCATCTTAACCCGGAATTAGAACTAAAATATAAACCATTATCGCTTGCTGCATAGATACAATTCGCGTCATCCGGATTGTTTACTAAATAATTCACTGTATAATTTTCGCTGATTGAATATACCCTTCTCCAGCTAAACCCGGAATCTTCACTTGATATAATAGAATTCTTTGAGCCTGCAAAGATTACTTTTCCATCCCCAGAGTTGATTAGAATTGATCTTACATTGCGGTATTCCCTGCTGATATTCTCCCAGTCTGAGCCATTTGCCGTTACCCTGAAAACCCACAGTTGCAAAAAGAACAAACTAAACATCAAAACTACTTTCTTCATAAATCCCCCCTTCTTCTTCCTATTGTTATTATCTTCTATAGCAATAGACGAAGAAAATGGGAAAATCTAACAAAAAAAATAGGGACACATCCTATTTAGATTCAAAACTTAAAATTAGGATGTGTCCCTATTTCACGAATTCAAACTACTTACCAGAGATATTCTCTCATTTTATCATCAGCATTCTTTAATGAATATTCCGGCTTCATTATCGGTTTATCATATGGAGGCGCTACAAAAGTTACTGCATCATACAAACCAGTAACCCCTCTAACCAAACCATTGAATATTCCGACAGCCAAACCCAAGGTACAACCGACCACCGGATCTTTTTCCTTTGACATCTTCATTACTTCAGCTGGAACTTCAGCCCAACAGGTAGCAGTATTAATAACACCCCTGCCTAGTTTATTTGCTGGTGTCTTATCAAAGTTAACTTCATCAGTATTATACACATATTGTTGATTATCCGTTCCAGATTCTGTTTCTTCCGCCGAGCATATAGATGTGAAAGTAAATATAAGTATTAATCCGGCAAATACACAAAAAATCTTTTTCATTTTACCCCTCCTTGTGCAATTCATGAAGCAACTTATCTTTCAAAGCCCCAGCTGAATCAATCTTATCCCCTGAAATACCCAGGCTCATTGCAAAATCAATCAATCCGCGGAGTATTTCAGTATAAGAAAGTTTGTGGCCGGTAGAGAACATAGCGTCCTTGCCTAATTTGTCAAGAAAATCAATTTCTTGCCGGCCCAGCATCGTAATTACTCTATGCATCATTATCTCTTTAATCGCTTTGTCCATTTGCCACCTCTTACCATAACAACCTTAAAGTGGATATCTCATATAAACTCTTAACGCTTCCAAAAACCCTAATGACTTCTTTTGATGTCTTCTGTGTTTTTTAATTGCTTTGCGGTGTATTCTTCTCATTTCTCTCACCCCCTCATTAAGGAACCCCCTCCAGGGATTTCCCCATCAAATAAAAAAGCCCTTTTAAAGGTAAACCTCTAAAGGGCTTAAGAAACAAAAAAAACCTTGAGGACTCTCAAGGTTCATCCCCTCTTTGGTAACGCAGCCTCCCGAAATTTGACGGGACTGTCGCTTTGCGTCCTAAGGTTACCCTTAGTTTGCCTTTGTCAGTAGGTTAATTACCACTTAACCAAATTGTCAAAATGTCACTTTTTCACTTTACATAAAAAGTATAACATATACTTTTGCGCTTGTCAAGGTAAGGCGAGCTAATTGGCATTTAAGCTAACCAATTCTTTCTTCATCTCCTGATAATCAATATTACTGATAGTAATGAAGATTTCCTGGGCTTGACGGAAATACTCCTTTGCCTTGTTCTTCTTTCCAGTTTTCTTAAATAAGAATCCTAAGTTTCGTAAACCAGAGGCGAGCTCCGGAAGAACCTTTATCTGGCGAGATACAGAAACAGAGCGATTAAATGATTCCTGGGCCTCAGAAAACTTATCCATATCAAAATACAACTCCCCAATCATATTATAATCAGAAGCTAAATTCATTTTATTGCCTTGCAATTCATCAATTTTAAACCCCTTGGCATAACAATCAAGCGCCTTCTGATATTGTTTCTCAAATAGATAAATCTCCCCAATATTAAAATAATAATCGCTCAATTCATTCTTTAATTTCATTTTTTTAAACATACCGAGGCTTTTGGAATAAAATTCTTTGGCAGTTGCATAATCATTCTTATCAGAAAAAACTAAGCCAAGATCAAAATAATCGCAAGCTAAATTATACCTATGCTCAAAATTACGGCTTTTAGAACGGTCAATTTCAGAACACTTAATAAGCAGCTCCAGCGCTTTATCGTATTCTTCAATATCCATATTCCACACTGCAAGCTTCCTCATCGCCACAGACTCGCTATAAGAATCTTTTTCCTGCCTGGCTTTAATAAGCGCTTGATTGTAGAATTCTAAGGCCTTTTGAGGCTGCCCGGAAAGATAGTATGTCCAGCCAATCCCAATATAAGCCTGAATCAAATCTTTGCTTTGGCCTTTCTTCTCACTATATAAAGCGTAATCAAAATAATACTTTAGAGCCTGCTCAATTTCACCCAACCTGAAATATGAATCAGCCAGTAATGGATACGCCTTCAAGAATAAGCTATTCTTCTCAATTATTCTTTTACAATTCCGGATTACTTCCTGGTTTCTACCGCTTAGATAAGATTTCTTTGACTTGGAGAACAAATACAAAGTGCTTGGATTTGCCTCCGGAAGGAATAAAAACATAAAAATGCAAATTACCGCTGCAACCAAACCTAATGATATCTTCAAAAGATTTTTTCTTAAGAAAATAAAACTTTTTTCCTGCTTTATCCCGTTATTTGCTTTATCCCTAAACAAGACAAAGTTTGGGTCACCATAAAGAAGGTAATTCGTCCAGTGCATCTTCCCAATGCCATAATCACGTACTAGTTTTAACCTCCCTAAACGGACACATTCTCCGATGGAAACACCCGAAAGAAGCTGTGTATAGAACTCTTTAGCAAAAGTAAAACTTACCTTATCCTCAATCTTCCTTATTGAACCGATATAATGGCGGACGCCTGAAAACAAAAAAGCCGCAGCAAGATTATAATTATTTTCCTGATAATCATTACCACAAGGCAATTGGTTTCCCGAAGCTGAATAGCAAGCATTAGAAAACACAAGCGAAGGCATAGAAACAAATGAAGCCATAGACTCAATATCCTGCGAAGTAAGCAAGCCATCTGCAAGTATCCAACCCGTATTTTGCGGATTAGATAAGTCGTGTTCGCAGTGGCCTGCAAAATGGACTATATCATAGTCACAAATATTTTTCTTAGTATATATCTTATCTATATAGGTAGATTTAAAATCTATATGGACGCTGTTTCGTTTACGGTCAAATTGATTTCTAATGCTTAAGCCTTCTTCATAAGCGCCCTTTAAATCATTTGTTGGGTTAGCCAATATCAACATCTTTAAAATACTAGAAAAACTTCGATACTGGACGGCAATTGATTCTCTTTTTGTCCTCACCAGCCTGCCAAGGCTAAAGTTAAGGCATAAAAAATTATCCCCGTCATATAAGATTTCCCACGGGACATCAATCAATTCCTCATCAATTGAAAGGACTAAACCTGAACCTTGCTCAAGCCTCAATTTATCCCTTACCTGTTTTGTTAAAAGCTGATTCCAGAGAAGTTGCCCTGCCTTTACTAGCGATCTTTCTAATTCCGGCTGCTCTATAAGGCTTTTAGAAGCTTTATTCAACAAAAAGAAAACTTCTTTGCACAAGCTTCGTATTTCTTCAAAAGAAACATTACACTGACTATAATGTCGCAGCGTTGAAGCAATTTCAGCTTCCTTAAACAGGCTCATCTTTAATGACTGCGCCTGTTTGAATATTTCCAGGACTAATTTATTCTGATTTTGCATAAAAGAATTAAATTTTTACATCCAAATGAATTGACACAAGCTTATCTTCAGACGAACAAATCTCGATTACATATTTACCCAAAAGAACATGGTCAAAAATAACCTTCCCTGAATCGGACAAATACGACTCCAGCTCAAGATTGTCCCTTATAAGAGTAATCCGCAAATCCTTTATTAACTCCTGAGTATCTTTATTTTTAGCTGTAATTAACAAATTAAAATACTTAGAATCTTTATTTTCAATCTTCACCTCAACTCTAAAATTATCAAAATCCTTTAAAATTACCACCTCATCTTTAAAATCCTTGATATTACGGCTGCGCAATAACGGCGAAGGCATTAGCTCCTGGCCGACAAGTATGTCCCCAGAAGTATTAATTAGTTCCAAGAAATTCTCTTTTAATTTCAGGAATATTTCCAAAACAGCTTTCGCTGTCCCAGTTCCACTGGCTAAATCCTTAACCTTAAGCAATAATTCCTCTGGGATTTGTAAATCTTCCGGATTTACCAATTTTGCCTGCAGTAAAACCTTATTTGCACAATCATCACAGCCAATTATGTGCATTTTTAAACTCTCCAGCTCTTCGTTGCTAAGTTTGCCCTCTATAAAACAAGCCATGAGCATTTCATCCAAATGATTAGAATCACAAGCTGCTTCATTTTTCTTCCATTTTTGGAAAGCTTTTTTTATGAATTCTATGTTTTCTTCCATTTTTTGCCTTTCATATACAATAGACGATAAAATCTCATAAATCTAACTCAAATCCTTTCAATTTAAAACAATCCCTTAATCTATCAATAATCCGCGATTTGCGCATATCAATTGTCCCTCTTGAAACGCCGAATAGGGTTTTCAATTCATCAAGCTTTAACCCGCGGTCAATAAACAAAGATAGAAAATATTTATCATCAATGCCCAGTTTTCCGATACAATCAGTTAAAGCATCAAGCTTTTCATCAGCCATAACAGTAAGGCTTACCGTTGTTTTTGTATCTGCTATCGTTTCCATTAAGCTTGGGCAATCATCATATTCTTCATCCAATGAAGAAGCTTGAGGAGTAAGGCTGCGAAGGCAATCAATCGTATGATTAATCACTACCTGTCTTAACCAACTCGCGAGAGTGCAGTTATTTTTTGCGGAGAATGATTTAAATTTAGAGAAATTATCTTTGCTCAGAAGGACGAAGATATCCTGGAAAATATCTTCTACTTGATCGTGGTTACTTAAGTTTGCTCCATTAGATTTAAGTATACTATATATGTAGCGGTAGATTAAATTTGAATATTTGTCTACAAATTCATTCCATGCTTCTTTCTCACCCTTAACACATCTTGAGACAAATTCAAGATCAGTCATGTTTAGGTTTAAAGCTCAAATATCTTTAAATCACCCTAATCTATCCTTATCCTCAATAATTTCCGCTTCAACGTCAATTGCGCTTTTATTTTTAGCTGAAGCCATATTGGATACTTTTTTCACTAAAATATAAGAATTAATAATAAACAGCAATACCAAAATGCCTCCGATACCTAACCAGATAAGCGGTTTAAAGAAAATCCATCCGAAAAATAAGTTAAATAAAATCAAAACTGGCAATAAACAACCACTTTGGCCTAAATATATAAACGACCTATTCTTAAGAGGCATTTGAAATTATTTTTTTTACCTCTTCAGGGATTGCTCTTGGTTTTAAATTCTTATCTACACAGACCAATATTGTCTTTGTATTAGCGATTAATTTACCATCTTGATTCTTAATCTCGCTTTCAAAAACCAATTTAACCGAACCAATTTCGCTAACCCAGGTACGGATATCCAGAATATCAGCATAAAAAGACGGGAATTTATAATCAATCTCTTGCCTTGCTACGACAAAAAGGATACCTGAATCAGCAAGTTTCTTAATCAAGATGCCTCTTTCTTCAAAGAAATCGGTTCTTGCTTCTTCAATATATTTCAAATAGTTAGAATAGTAAACAACTCCGCCGCAGTCAGTATCATGATAATAGATTCTTACTTTCACCTAAAGCCTCTCTTTCTTAAGTAAAATAGGCCCTATAACAATAAGGGCCTATTTTAATATTTATAGAAAAAATATTTATTTTTTGAATGCAACAATCGCCTTTTCATTATCACTGGTTGCTAAAACAATCTTAGCAGGACAACTACCGGAACAAACAGTGCCATATACCTGCTTTATATCAATATTTTCTCCGGATAATTTTGCTGTAATTTGCTTTAAAGCACCCGGCTTGTTTTCCAGCTCTACTACTAAAACTTCTCTTTCAACCAAAGATTTATACCCTGCTTTTTTAAGCGCATCGGACGAGCGGAGATTATCATCGGTTATCAACATTATTTTTGCTTCATTATTTACAGCATAGCCGGCAACTGCTTCAATATTAACCCCATGGTCAGCCAACAATTTAGACATATCAGCAAGAATGCCAATCTTATTTACTACTGTTACCACAATCTCCTTGCTTAGTTTCGCCGATCTCACCATCTATCCCTCCTCCTTTATAAAACGCTTATTCGAACCAAAGCTGTTCAAATAAACCACACCAAAACCTGAAACATAAAACTTTATTTTTCCAGTTTTAATTCAATATTCTTCTTACCATCCGTAAGTACAACCGAATTTTCTTTGATTTCCACAACAGTAAAGCCTTCTGCTTTTTCTCCCACCTTCACAACGCTATTATTAATTATACAAAACCTTCCAACTGGGTCATTATCCCAAATTATTCCTGCAACTTTTAAATCTTGGGTGCCTTCACGCGTGCCATAAATCTTCCCTCCAAAAGGGCATCTTGCCCAACCCAAGCTTTCCATTTGGACCATTTCCGGAGTCTTTTGGACGTTCTCATCAGGCATTGCTTCAACAGGCAAAGGCTTTTTAGTAACTATTACTTCCTTGGGTTTTTTTTCTGAAGCCTTTTCCTTGTCAATCTGCTGTTGTAAAGCAATATTGGCGGCAGACCTACGCTTCATAAACTTCATGGTATTAACCCAAGAAACAATTAAAATCAATACCAAGCTAACCGTTACGATCAATTCAACGCGCTTTTTTTCCATAGTTATTTAGGATTAGAAAGATAGGCCGAGATTTGTAAACTGATATTTAAAATAAACTGCCCCTCTCCTCCCCCCTGAATATTAACCTGCCTTAATCTTATTAAAACAGGGAAATTGTTCCTCAGATTATATAAATATTCCCCCAAAGCTTTGTAGCCACCCGTAAGTTTAATAGTAATTTGCAATTCTTCAATCTCATATCCCGGTATCTTATCCAATAACATTGTCTTTTCCGAAAAAGAAATATCGTGAACTTCAAGTTTTAGCTTCCGAGCTTCCTCTGACAAACATTTTACAACAACTTCTTCATGCTCAGGCAGTTTAAATGGAATCGTTCTTAAGTGCAAATTTAAAAACCTTAAAGCTTCAGGTAAAGACTTACCCTTTGAAAAACTATTAATTTCCGCTATCTCGTTTTCTGCCATAGCTAACTTACTTTTAATCACTTGAAGACGATTCTTCTGCGGGATATAGACCAGTAACAGCAATAAAATCAGAAATACAATTATTGCACCGCTAATATAAATTATTTTCCGTTGCTCTTTGCTTATTTTCTTCATTTTAATTTAAAAGTAACTTCAAACATCATTACATCAAAACCTTGAAGAGCTCCTTTTGTAACATTTGAAATATCTATATCCGCAAAATTTCCTGACGAACCTAAATCGCTGATGAACTTAGCTAAAGCAGCATTAGGATCAGCATTTGTACTCTTTACAAGTCCGGAGAACGAGCCAGTCTTTGTTTCAGAATTAATCTCCATTGAATTTAGGAAAACTTCGCGGGGAGCAAGCATACTAATTTTCTTAAGCAGTAAACCTACGGGAACCTCCCTGCTTCTTAGCGAAGAAACAAAATTATCAAACGCATCTGTCCTTGCTTTAATATCTTTTATTTCGCTGATTACCTTAAGCTGGAATTCAGCATTATCAAGCCGTTTTTGATATACATCTACTCCGACATGCGCCAGAAGATAAAAAACTAAAAGCAATAACGCAGCGATAAAGAATACCCAACGTAAAGACATAACCTGTAATTTTTCAATTTTTTCAGAACGATATTCTTGAGGCAAAAGGTTTATATTGTTTTCATAGTCAAGACCTGAAGCTACAAACGCATAATTCTCTAAAAGCACGTCTGATTCTATGCCTGCACCTGCCTTAAGATTGCCAATAAGCGGAAAGTTTTCAATATTAAGAGCCGAAGCCTCTTGTAAAAACTTATCTAAATTCGGAACTTTTAAGCCTTTCCCGTTTAAATAAATTTTTTCAATCGCTGCGCCTTTAAATTGAGTTTCATAGTATGCTAAAGAACGTTTAATTTCCTGAATCAACATATCTAAAGGAGAACGCAATAGCCCTAAAATCTGGCTTGCAGCAAATTTATCTTTATACGCTTCCTTGTCTCCCCACGGAATACCGCCTTTAAATAAGATATCGTTTATCTCTTCCGGATTTAGCTGTAACTTGCCTTTCTCAGTTATTAAAACCGATGAAAGCGCTTTTCTTAATTCATTAACAGAAAAAGGCAATTCGCGGTAAAATTCCAGTTTTTCATTTTTACAAATCACAAAATAACTCTTATTTTCGTCAACATGCAAGATCCCTACAGTCTTCTTGGAGTCTTCAGAGAAATATTTATTGATTAGGTTCACATAACCAAAAGGAGCCAATACAACAGCCAGGCAGCTTAATCCTAACCCCTTAATCATCTCAACCTGGCTCTTGACTTCATTTTCTTTGACAGCAACACACTCTATATCATATTCCCTTGAACCATCTTCCTTAGTAAGCGTATTTATTATCTGGAATCCCACAACAGCATCAGACAGCTCAATTGGCAAATCATCCTTAATCTTCCATTTGATAGCATCAAGAAGCTCTTTATCGGGGATAACCGGCATTTGCAGGCGCTTACTAAATACTAAGCTTTGAGAAGGGACTAAGATTGCGTTTTTATGAAAAATATTGTTTGCTTTGAGGAAGTCACGAATACTACTCTGGATTAGTTGTTCTTTTTTTCCTTCGGGGATTGAAAGAGACTGGAATGCCTTTATTTCTACTTCACCGGAAAGTTTTAAATCAAAAAGTTTTAGAAAACCCGGCTCAATACCAATAACGATGACTGAATTGACCTTCTTTGAAAACCTTCCAATCAAGTTATCAATATTCATGTTAATTATTATATCACAATAAACTTTGTTTAAAAACAAAAAGTCTCTTAAGGCCTTAATACTTCTACCGCCACAGGAAAGCCTTATTTATTATTTTATCTCTGTTTCTTGGATTTTTCTACTTTTTTCTTTTTATCCCTAGCTGCTTTTTCTTTAGCAACACACTCTTTTTCAAGCTCATTTAGAGCTTGAGCTGCCGTAAAATATGTTTTATCATAGCGGAGTGCTTCACTATAACAAAACTTTGATAAATCCAAGTTACCTTTATTCCGATAGATCATCCCCAAATTACACCAAGCCCTTGGCTGGCTGGGATTAATCAATAAAGTAACCCAGCAATAAGAAAGCGCCTGCTCTATAGAACCAACCGTAAAACATGAACCAGCTAAATTATTATATGCTTCATAACCATTAGGGAAATTATTAATATTAGTTTCCCAGAAAGTTATAATATCCTTAAAATCGCGATTATGCTGCAGAGTTAATATACCATAACAAGATATAAATAAAACTAATGCAGCCATGGCAATAATTCTTAGGACTTTCTTTAATGATTCTGCTTTATCGTTAATTAAATTCCATACTTTTAAAAAAAGGTAAGCTAGAAAAATACAAAATCCCGCTGAAGGCAAAAACATGTAGCGCTCAGAAATTACATTGCAAACAGGAACAATATTTGAATACGGAAGAAATGTTACATAGAAAAACATAATCCCGAATGATACTGGCTTATGATTCTTCAGGCATTTAACAAAAAGAGTTGCTGAAGCGATAATTACAGCTATACCGCCAAAGAAAGCAGGTGTAACATACTGAATATTAAGGGCATCATACGCAAAAGGGTGAAAAAGCCCTCTTTTTATCGGCAGATAAAGTATTTTTACGTAATAAACAAGTGCTTTAACCGCAACCACAAGATAACGGGCACCTCTAAATTGTATAATAATATGGATTGTTTTGTCTCTGGTCATAAAAAATTTGATAGCAACCATTGCAGCAATTACTAGAATCGCGGCAATGATTAATATACGTAATAAAACAGTTCTATCAAATTTCTTTTTTCTAAAGAATATATCAAAAATTATAAACATAAGCGGCAATGTCGCAACAGAATTCCCGCTAAGAAAACACAAGACAGAGAAAATAACAGATAATAAGATATAAAAAATAGACTTGTCCGCTTGAGTATATGCTATCAGGGCAGCAAGATAAAAGAATCCGGCAAAAGCATAATGCCCTCCAGAAATCCAGCTTACCACTTCCGAGTGTATGGGATGGACTGCGAAGATTAATGCGGCCAAAAAAGAAAGGTTTACATTCTCAAATAAAATATTGAATAACACAAAAAGCAAAACAACGCATCCGGAATAGAATAAAACATTAAAAATATGGAATAATAACGGTTTACCCCCACCAAAATGCCAGTTTAAAGCATGGGATGCATCCCAAAGGATACTTTGATGAATACGAAAATCTTTGCTGATGAAATTTTTTAAGTTTTGGATAACAGGGTTGTTAGATATCCCAGAAAAATCATCAATCAGGAAACCCCCTTGGAGGGAATTAAAATAAATACCAAAGCTAATAGCAGCTAGCAACAAAACAAGAATAAGATTTTTAATCTTTTTGGAAGGCATTTTTATAAATAAAATA